>DASRJP010000001.1:0-11775 GCA_035649415.1 Pirellulaceae bacterium
CGGCATGATTCCCAAGGTCGAGGCCTGCCTGGAGACGCTCGACCGGGGCGTCCGCAAGGTGCATATTATTGACGGGCGGCTGCGTCACTCACTGCTGCTTGAAATCTACACGTCTTCCGGCGTCGGGACGGAGATTGTCAAGGCCAGCGAAGTCCAAAGCCCAATGTCCAAAGTCCAAAATCAGGTTCAGGCGTAAGGCGACGCAGGATCTACTGCAGCGGCAATTGCAAATTGATCATTGCAAATTTGCAATTGCAAATTGTCAGTTAACAATTTGCAATGCTTTTCTGACGGAGTATCACCCTTGTCCACTGCCACTGACGTCGGGCTGAGCTCGGCGGAAACGGTCGAGCTGTTCAAGAAATATGTCATCGCCAACTACAACCGTTACCCGGTCAATCTGGTGCGTGGCGAAGGGTCGCACGTTTGGGACGCTGAGGGGAACCGCTACCTTGACTTCTTTCCCGGCTGGGGGTGCAATCTGCTCGGTCATTGTCCGCCACACGTCGTCAAGGCGGTCCAGGACCAGGTAGCGACGCTCATTCACGTTCCCAATACATGGCATATGGATGTGCAGGGACGCTGGGCCGAGATGCTCTCGGAGCGGAGCTTCGGCGGCCAGGCATTTTTCTGCAACAGCGGCGCCGAGGCGAACGAAGCGGCCATCAAGCTGGCCCGCCTCCATGCTCCCAAAGGCAAATACAAAATCATTACCTTTACCGGCGGCTTTCACGGACGCACGCTCGGCGCGCTGACCGCGACCGCGCAGCCCAAGTACCACGAAGGTCTCGGTCCGCTGGTCGCCGGCTTCGCTTACGCACCCTACGGCGACTTGGATGCCGTCACGAAGCTGATCGATGCCGAGACCTGCGCGATTCTCGTCGAGCCGATCCAGGGCGAAGGCGGCATTCGCATCCCACCGGCGGGGTTCCTTCAGGGTCTCCGCAAGCTGTGCGATGAACATAAGCTGCTGCTCATGTTCGACGAGGTGCAAACCGGCTGCGGTCGGACCGGCGACTGGTTCGCCTATCAGCACTTCGGCGTCACGCCCGATGTCATGACGCTGGCCAAGGCGCTGTGCGGAGGCATTGCCGGCGGGGCCATGCTGACCACGAAAGAAATCGCTCCCAGCCTCCGTCCCGGCATGCACGCCGCCACCTTCGGCGGTAATCCGATTGCCGCCCGGGCCGGCATTGCCGCCTTGGAGATGATCGAACAGGAGGGGCTGCTGGAAGCGGCCAAGCGAGTCGGATCTGCATTCCGCCGGCGGCTGGCCGCGCTTCACGAGGAATGCGACCTGGTGCGCGAGGTGCGAGTCACTGGCACGATGGTGGGCCTCGAGTTGGCGGTCGAAGGCACGGCGGTCGTCCGCGCCTGCCTGGAGCGAAAGCTGCTCGTGAACTGCACGCAGAATACCGTCATCCGGCTGTTGCCGGCGATGAACGTTGCGGAAGAGTTGATCGAAGAGGGATGCGATATCCTTTGCGACGTTGTCAAGAATTTGCCGCGGTCGTAGAGGCCGCCACCAAGATTGCGTCAAGCCTCCGGCGTCGTGCCGGAGGTTTTTGCTTTTGGAAAGTAACAGCGGCTGTCGCGGGCCGAAATAAGTTCGCACTCCGCGAAGCTTCGACAGGAAACTCCCCATGCGCCACGTCCTTACGCTGCTGGAATTGTCCACCGCCGAGATTCAGCGGGTATTTGAGATTTCCAAGGAGTTAAAGGACAAGCTGGCCAGCGGCATTCGCGAACCGCTGCTGCCCGGCCGGGTGATGGCGCTGCTCTTTGAAAAGCAGTCGCTGCGGACGCGGGTCAGCTTCGAGACGGCGATGGCCCACCTGGGAGGCGCCAGTCTGTTTCTCGGCGCCGACGTTGGCTGGGGCAAGCGCGAAAGCACAGCGGATTTTGCAGGCGTTCTGGGGCAGTACGTCGATGTGGTCGTCTGCCGCACATTCGCGCATGCCGCCATTGAAGAGCTGACTCGTTTTTCCACTTGCCCGGTGATCAACGGGCTGACCGATTTCGCTCACCCCTGCCAGGCGCTGGCGGACCTATTCACGCTGGACGAGATTCACGGTCCACTGGAGGGGAAACGGCTGGCCTACGTCGGGGACGCCAACAATGTGGCCCGCAGCCTGGCCATCTGCTGCGGCAAGCTGGGAGTGGAGTTTGCCATCGCGTCTCCGGAGGAGTACCAGTTCCAGCCATCGTTCCTGGAGCAACTGGCGCGCGAAGTTCCCTCGGCCAAAGTGCTGCAAACGACCGATCCGCGCAAAGCCGTGCGCGGCGCGATCGGCGTGTACACCGACGTGTGGACCAGCATGGGCCAGGAGGCGGAGCGGGAGGCCCGCAAGCAGGCATTTGCCGCCTATCAGGTCAATGCGGGTCTGATGGAGCAGTCGCCCGAAGGCGCCGTCTTTCTGCATTGCCTGCCCGCGCACCGCGGCGAAGAAGTCACCGATGAGGTCATCGACGGGCACTATAGTGCCGTCGTCGTGCAGGCCGCCAACCGCATGCACGTGCAAAAGGGGCTGCTCGCCTGGCTGCTGAAGGCGGAATGATCAACTGCGAGCCATCTTCAGCATTCAGCATTCATCCCTAATAATTCCCCCATGCTTCGCCACGTTTCCATCCAGCGGCATTACACGACGATTTCGCCGGGAAGCGTGCTCTACCAGGCGGGAAAGACGATCGTGCTGTGCACCGCCAGCGTCGAGCCCAAGGTTCCCGACTGGCTGGTGGGCAAGGGTAAAGGCTGGATCACGGCTGAGTACAACATGCTGCCGCACAGCACCAGCCCCCGCAAGGCGCGGGAGCGGGCCAAGCTCGACGGCCGCACGACGGAAATCCAGCGTCTGATCGGCCGCAGCTTGCGGGCCGTTGCCGACCTGGCGGCGCTCGGTGAGCGGGCGATCACCGTCGATTGCGACGTGCTCCAGGCGGACGGCGGCACGCGGACCGCGAGCATCACGGGCGCTTTCATCGCCCTCGTTGATGCGATCCGCTCAGTGCAGTCACAGCTACCCGATCCGCGTCGATTTCCGCTAACGGATAGTGTGGCCGCCGTCAGCGTCGGCATCGTCGACGGCCGGCCGACGCTCGATCTGGATTATGCGCAGGACGTCGACGCCGAAGTGGACATGAACGTCGTGATGACAGGCGCCGGACGGTTCGTCGAAATCCAGGGGACCGGCGAAGAGGCGACGTTTGGCGACGACGACCTGGCAGCATTACTCAAGCTGGCCAAGCAAGGGATTGGCGAACTAGCGCAGATTCAGAAGAGCGCTTTGGGGGACTGCTGGCCGCTGCCTCCGTGAGCACGCTAGCACCGGTTGCAATTGACCGTCCTTGGATTTTTATCTATCGATGCGGCCTGCCATTGCTTCAGGCTGCCGATGCTCAAATATCTCAAGCAACAAGTCCGCCGCTTCCGCTTGCATCGCGCACGCGTCCTCGACTTGCCTGGTTCGCAGCCGCTGCTGCTCGGCAATTGGGCCGTGCTGCCGCAATTCCTTGATTCACACAGCGTCGTTTATTCCTTCGGCGTTGGCGACAACGTGAACTGGGACTTGGCGATGATCGATCGCTTCGGCGCGACGATCCACGCCTTCGATCCCACGCCGCAGAGCATCGCCTGGGTCGGCGGCCAGAAACTGCCGCCACAGTTTCGCTTTCACGATTGCGGGATTTCGAACTTTGACGGCGTGCTGAATTTTTATCCGCCGCGGAGAGCGGGTGGCATGCACTATTCGCAGCAGCCGCGGCATCGCTTCGGCCGGCCGCCGGAGCCTATCCCGGGCAAAGTCAATCGCCTGGCGACGATCGCGCAGCGCCTGGGACACGATCGCATCGACGTGCTTAAGCTGGACGTGGAGGGGAGCGAGTTTGACGCGGTTCCCGACATACTGGCCAGCGGCATTCCGATCGGCCAATTGCTCGTGGAGATCCACTATCACTTTTCGGGCCGCTCATTCCGCAGTGGGCTCGAGTTGATTCGGCGAATCAAGGCGACGGGGATGGAGTGCTTCTACGTCTCCGAACGCGGCCTGGAGTTCGGCTTCGTCAGGCGAGAACTGATCGAGCAGCGGAAAGCTGCCTGACGTAGGACAGGTTTTCAACCTGTCCAAAAGGGTTCAGGATAGGTTGGAAACCTGTCCTACGCGATGAGCGACTCGATCTCTTTCCCCGGCCGCACAAACACCGGCCGGCCGGTGCCGTCGGGGAGCGTCTGTGATTCCGGCACACCGAGCAGGTGATACGCCGTAGCCACCAGGTCCAACGGCGCGACGGGATCGGCCGCTGGATACGCCGCGTGCCTGTCGCTCTTCCCGTAGACCATTCCGCCGCGAATGCCGCCGCCGGCGAGCACCGAGGTGAAGCAGCCCGGCCAGTGATCGCGACCGTCCGCGCCGGCCCCGGCATCACTATTGCGCTGGCCGACCTTTGGCGTGCGGCCGAATTCTCCGGTCCAGATCACGAGCGTTTCGTCGAGCATGCCGCGGCCCTCCAGGTCGTCGAGCAGCGCGGAAAACGCCTGATCGGCGGCAGGCATCAGCCGCTCTTTCAGATCGATGAAATTGCGGCTGTGCGTATCCCAGTAAACGCTGACGTTTTTGATCCCGTCACTGGGCCAGAAGCAAGTCACCAGCGGCACTCCGCGCTCGATCAGCCGCCGGGCCTGGAGCACCGACTGGCCATGGGCATTCAAGCCATAGCGCTCGCGGACTTTCTGCGGCTCCTGCGTCAGGTCGAACGCCCCCTTTTCCCCGGTGGCGCTGGTCAGCAATTGATAGGCGCGCTCGTCGTTCTTGCTCTTGGCGGCCAGATTGCCTTCGGCCCCGCCAAGCTGCTCGTCGAGGCTGGCCAACAGCGCCCGGCGATCATCGAGCCGCTGCACCGACAGCTCCGGCTGCAATTTGAGCTCGCCGACGTGGTAGTCGGCCCGGCTGGGATCGTGGTCGATTGACAGCGGATCGTAGATTGGTCCCAGCCAGCCTCCGAATTGCCCCTGACTTTGTTCGACAAAACGCGGCACGTCATTTTCCAGCTTTGGCCGGAAGGAAATGAACGGCGGCAGTGCGCCGCGGCTGCGGCCCATCCGCGACAGGACAGCGCCCATATGCGGCCACTGCTTGCGGAGTTCGCCGCCAGGCACCGGTGGATGTCCCGTGAGCAAAAAGCTGGTCGCGGTCGTGTGATCGACGTTGGTGTGCGTCATCGACCGCACGATGCACAGCTTATCGGTTCGCTGGGCAATCTGCGAAAAATGCTCGCCAATCTGAATGCCGGGGACGTTCGTCGCGATGGGCTTGAATTCGCCGCGGACCTCGGCCGGGGCCTCGGGCTTGAGGTCCCAGGTTTCCTGGTGCGCCGGCCCGCCCCACATGAAGAGCAGGATGCACGACTTCGCCTTGCCAAACGAGCGGCCTTCTTGTGCGGCTGCCTGGCGTCCGGCCAGCAGCTGCGGCAGCGACAGACCCAAGAGGCCCAGGCTGCCGGCGCGCAGCAGATCACGCCGGGAAAGCGCCAGCGCCTGGCGGTAATCCGGACAGGTGGTGGGCCGCATTGGGCAGCGCCTGGAGGAACGAAGATGCGATTTCACCTATACGGTAAATCGACAAGGCCCCGGCGCACAAGCCACTTGGGAAAGCTATTTCTGCGGAACGGGCGCCGTGGCGGCCATTTCGTCGCGCTTGATCGCGTCGTACACCTCGCGGCGGTGTACGGGCACTTCGGCCGGCGCGGTAATCCCCAAACGAACTTTGTCGCCGCGAATGTCCACCACGGTAATGGTGATGTTCCCGGCAATTACGATTGACTCGTCCCGCTTCCTTGAAAGCACAAGCATCGTAGACACAACTCCTTCACAAACGTACCCACCCTGCAAACACCGAAAAATTATAGAAAAATGTCAGCGGGCGACTGACGGAATCCCCGCAGCGGCCATAGAAAGCTGGTGAGGTAGGGCCGGGCAACTCACCGTACGGCCGATCGCTGCGCCGTAAACCATTGGCGCCTAATCCCTTGTGAATCAAAGTCCACGTTGCGCGTCGGGCTTTGCATTGGCGCGCCTGCAATGGCATCGTGGGCGGCGGTGACCAAACGTGTCAGGCGCGACACTTTGGCAATTCTGACGCACCTGCGTCTTTTCGCTAAAGTTCTGACTGAGCCAACGGCCCCTTTACGTCCCTGCCTCACTCCACCATCAAGGGCTACCATGTTTCGCCGCTGGGAATGGAGCTTGCACTGGCTGGTCGCGGCGCTTGCGATCTCCCCTTCCTTGCTTCCGGGCGTCGGTTGGGCCCGCGAGCCGCTGCCCGACAAACTGGTCGTTCTCACCTTTGATGACGGGGCCAAATCGCAATTCACCATCGTTCGCCCGATCCTCCTCAAGTACAAATTCGGCGCGACGATTTTCATTACCGAAGGTTTCGCTTTCAAGGATAACAAGCGCGACTACATGACCTGGGAGGAAATCGCCCAGCTTCACAAGGACGGCTTCGAGATCGGCAATCACACCCGCGACCATCTGGGCATCAACAAGGAAAACGTCGGCCAGGTGGCGGTGCAACTGCGGGCGATCAACGATCGCTGTCGCGAGCACGGCATCCCGGCGACGACCAGTTTTGCCTGGCCGGGAAATTCGATCGCCGTGGAAGCGTTTGATGCCCTCAAGCAAGAAGGGATACGCTTTGCCCGCCGCGGCGGCAGTCCGGAATTTGAATATAAGGAAGGAAAGGGTTTCGCTTACGAGCCGGGGCTGGATCACCCACTGCTGATTCCCAGTGCCGGCGATGCGCGGCCTGATTGGGAATTGAAAGACTTCATTGCTGCGGCTGAGCAGGCCAAGGGAGGGCGAATCGCTGTTATTCAGTTTCATGGCGTTCCCGACACCGCGCATGACTGGGTCAGCACCTCGGCCGAGAAATTCGACGCGTACATGCACTACCTGGCGAGTCACGGCTTTCGGGTGGTTGCCCTTCGCGATCTGGAGAAGTACGTCGATCCGTTCGTCACGCCCAGCGACCCGATGGGCGCGATCCGCGATCGGCAGTCGATGCTCAAATCGGGCAAGCTCATCGACAACAGTCGCCGGCCGAAAGACGACCAGGAGTTACGCTCTTGGATCGGGAATATGCTCGAGCACCGGTTCACCAAAACGGAGATGGCCGCTGCGACCGAAATGGGCATGTCCGAGATCGAGGCGGCCGTGGCGGTGTACGAGCGCGAGCAGCCCGCGGTGGACTCGAGTGGAAAACTACGTGTGCTGCCGTATCCCGGCGGCCGGCATCCGCGAATCGGCTTTCTAGATGGCGCAATCCGACCTCAGCGGGAGACCAAGGTCAGCGTGTTTGCGCCGTGGAAGGACGGCGGCTATGCCGTCGCCGACGTGCCCGAGGCAATCTGGGTGCAGTCGGGCGGCGGCCGCGAACTGCTTTATCTGGCCCACACGCATGTGCCCACTAAGTGGGACAAGCAAGGGGTCAGGCTCGAGCCCCTGGAATGGAAGCGCCAGGCCGACGGCGTGTTGTCCGTGGAGCGCAAGCTGCCAAACGGCGTTGTCTTCGGCACGCGCGTCGTGCCGCAGGCCGATCATTTGGCGATGGAGATGTGGCTGACCAACGGCACCAGCGACACGCTCCTAGGGCTGGTGGTGCAGAACTGCGTGATGCTCAAATCACTGGCGGGCTTTGATCAGCAAACCAACGACAACAAGGTGATCCGCAAGCCGTATGTCGCTTGCAAAAGCGAGTTGGGGGACAAATGGCTGATCACGGCCTGGGAGCCGTGCGTCCGCCCGTGGGCCAACGCTCCCTGCCCCTGCCTGCACAGTGACCCCCAGTTTCCCGACTGCGAGCCGGGCAAGACGGTGCGGCTGAAAGGCTGGCTGTCGTTCTACGAAGGGAAGGAAATCGACGCGGAGCTGAAGCGGATTGACAAGCTGGAGTGGAGCGAAATCGAGCGGCAATAAAGAGCCAGACAATTGCAAATCAATAATTTTTAATTGCAAATTGTTCAATGATCAACTTGCAATTGTCAATGAACAATTTGCAATTATTTCCCCCGCGCTGGGCGGGCCATTGCCACGCCGGCCTGTCCAACTCCACTCCGCATTCCGCGCTCCGCCCTAGCCTCAATCACCCCCTCCCATCACCAAATTCCCCAGCCCGCCGAGCGTATTGAGCACGGAGCCTTCGTCCTTGCCGCCGCGAGCGCCGGCGCCGGCCATCATGCGGCCAGCCAGGCGCGAGAAAGGCAGCGACTGGAGCCAGACTTTCCCGGGGCCGGTCAGCGTCGCCAAAAACAGCCCTTCGCCGCCGAAGAGAGTATTTTTGAAGCCGCCGACGAAGCCAATGTCGTAGTTCACGCTCGGCTGGAGACAAACGAGGCAGCCCGTGTCGAGCTTCACCGTTTCGCCAGGCTTGAGATCCATCTCATGCAGCGTTCCGCCGGCATGCACCAGGGCAATGCCATCGCCGACGAGCTTCTGCATGATGAAGCCTTCGCCGCCGAACAGCGCCACGCCGATCTTCTTCTGGAACGCGATGCTCACCTGCACGCCGCGAGCGCCGCACAGGAACGAATCCTTCTGACAGATCATCTCGCCGCCGAGTTGATCCAGGTGCAGCGGCACGATCTTCCCCGGGTAAGGGGCGGCAAACGCCACGACTTCCCGCTGCCGCCCGGAATTCGTGTAGGTCGTCATGAAAAGCGACTCGCCGGTCAACATCCGCTTGCCGGCGCTCATCATCTTCCCCCAGAAGCCCTGGTTCTGCTGGCTGGGATCGCCGAAGACCGTCTCCATCTTGATCGCCGGGCTCATGTACATCATGGCCCCGGCCTCGGCAATGACCATCTCGCCCGGGTCGAGCGTTACCTCGGCAAACTGCATCTCGGCGCCGAAGATCTGGTAATCGATCTCGTCCGATTTTTTGCCGCTCCCCATCGGACGCAGCGGCTCGAGCTGCGGCATTCCGGCTGAAGGAGCGTGAACCGTGAAGGGCTTTCCGCATCCCTGGCACTGGACCTGCTGGCCAGCCAGGCGCGAGTCGAATTGATATTGCTTACCGCAGCTTGGACAGGTGATCATGAGATTTCCGCCGTGAAAAAGGGGTGTTCCGGTATCATCGGTTCCGGAATCGGGTCATTCGTAAATGATCTGCCAATCTTGTGCAAACGGAGCCGCTTGCCTTCAGATGGAGCGGACCGTGCGAGGGATGCGGGCTGTGCGGCCCTTGTCGGAAGCAGAGTTAGAGCAAGCTAGACTTCTATGGGCGGCGATCGCCGCACCGCCCAGCTAGATTACGGGAGTTCGCTCCGACTATGGGAAGTGCCTTGGGTCTGGTCATCACGGCATTGCTGACAATTTACGGGTCATGCAAGGTCATCTGGCCCGGAATTCTGCTTGATCGAGAGGAGGCCAGCGCTGACGGGGCGCCAACGCCTCAGCAATTGAGCGAGTCCCGGATCCAGGGGATTGTGTTGCTTGCTTTCGGCATCATCGGCCTGTATGCGATTCTGACTTGGGACGGCACTCCGCCGGAGTTTATCGGCGTATAGGGTGATCCCATCCGAGCCGAATTGGCCGCATATGCCGGCCGTGTGGATTGAAGCGCGGCGGCAGTCCGGGGCGGCGATACGTCCGTCACGGCCGCCACCAGTCTCGGCGGTTCGCGGGTGCATCTGCCGCGCGATGACCTATGATTTCTACTAAGACAACCGGTTCCGGTGTCGGGAATCCCATCGTCAAGAATGCGTCATCTTTGGGCAGGATGCTGCGGCAAAATCGTCGTCGGCATCGAAAACAGTCATGGCTTTTCGTTCCAAGCAAGCGATCGAAGACACAGAGAGCGCCAGCTTCGACCTCATCCTGGCAGTCATGCTATTGATCGGGGCGATCTGCCTGGTTTGCGCGGTCAACTATGGCGCTGCTCACGGTGTGAATGAGCACGTCAACAGCGTGTTCGTGATGCTCCATCGTTATTACGTGCAGTGGATTATCGCGGGGCTGGCGGTGCTGATCGGAGCGGGCATGTGCAAAAGCGCTCTCAGGCGCATGAACGCAGTGCCCAAGGACGCCAAATTTCCGCAGGGCGCAGTGGCGCTCGAGTCCTCTCGCTGGCTACAGCAATCCAGGATGCAGCCGCCGGCCAATTCCCGCCGGTAATCGAGCAGCGTTGATTTGAGCACGAACGTCACCGGTTCTTCCGGACGCGACGAGATTCTGTCGTCGTGCCCAGCCGCTGCGCGGCAAATCCGTCCACCAATCGATATGCTCTTGCGCCTGTTTGCACGGCGCGTTCCAGCGCGGCCGTCTGCGTCGCCTGATGGCGCTCGCTAGGATCGTCATATCCGCTTTGGCGGGCGTTGACGGCCGGCCCGGCGAAGTACGATTGAGTATGACCACCGGTTCCGGGGTCATGAGGGTTTCTTCCTCGCGTATCGAGTTGGCCGCCGCCGCGTCAGGGCAGTCGCCGCCGCTCGATCAGGGATCTCAGTTATGACGTCACTTCCGAGCTCAAGAACGAAGGCCGGCGCCGCCTGGCAATTCTTCGTAGGGCTGGTTTTGTGTGCCGCGGCCGTCTTCCTGGTCTACTACGTCGGCCACGCAGCGCCGCACGCCAACTCCGTTTACCTCCGCGAGTTGTTCGTGGTACTGCATGATTACGGCGGCAAGTGGGTCTGCGCTGGGCTTCTGTCGCTTCTGGGACTGGGTTTCTGCCATGCCGCGGTGCGCCGACTGTGGTCCCCTTCTCCGGATGAGCCCACGTTTGTGCAGGGAATGATGCGACTGGAATCGGCTGCCTGGACCAAGCAAGGCGACCGCGACTAGGCCGCCTGGCTTGCGGGCCTGGCGACTCATGTCGGCGTTTTCAGTCGCAACTGTTTTTTGCCGACGCGCCAACTCACGGTGCGTCGCGTGGAACGTTTGTGGTAGGATGGGCGGCAACGCTAGCCAGTCGCCGTCGTAATCGACCATCCGACCATGACGACGCAACCACCGCCCACCAAACCGCGATCGCTGTCGCGCCGCCGGATGCTCCAGGCGGGTTCGATCGGAGTCGTCGGACTTTCCATGTTCGATGTGGCGCGCTGGCGCGCCGAGGCGGCGGAGTCGGGACCGAAGCTTCCGCCGGCCAG
This sequence comes from Pirellulaceae bacterium, assembly GCA_035649415.1. GTDB lineage: Bacteria > Planctomycetota > Planctomycetia > Pirellulales > Pirellulaceae > DATKDU01. The sequence continues at coordinate 11,140 of DASRJP010000001.1, forward strand.
GTCCGTGATCTACGTTTTTCTCACCGGCGGCCCCTCGCAGCACGACACGTTCGACATGAAGCCGGACGGTCCGGCCGAGTACAAGGGGGAATTCCAGCCGATCGCGACCAGGACTCCGGGAATTCAGATCTGCGAGCATTTGCCGCTGCTGGCTCAGCGGTCTGACAAGTGGGCCCTGGTCCGCTCGCTGACACACACGGAAAATGACCACGAGCGGGGCACGTATGTGATGCTGACTGGGAATTCCGTTGTTCCCGGCACGTTCCGCCGCAGCCAGCCCCAGTCGATCGATCTGCCGAGCATTGCGGCCGTTGCTGGCTACGCCACGCCACGGCGAGGAAAACTCCCTACCAGCGCCATCCTGCCCGAGAAGATCTACCATTCCAATTCGGGCGTCTATGCCGGCCAGCTCGCCGGCATGCTCGGCGCGCAGCACAATCCGTGGCTGATCGAATGCACTGACAAGCCGCACGCCTACCACGCTTACTCGGGCGCGTTCCCCAAGTACCTCTTCAACCTTCACAAGGGGGAACCGGCCGACAAGGACAACTGGAGATTCGAAGTCTCACACCTGACGCTCCAGGAGGGAGTGCTGGCGGACCGATTTTCCAGCCGGCTGGCGCTGCTGGAGTCGAT
>DASRJP010000002.1:0-27931 GCA_035649415.1 Pirellulaceae bacterium
AGCGCCATTACCGAGCAGGACATCGCGGCGCACAACCTGGTCCTGTGGGGCGATCCGGCCAGCAACGCAGTTCTGGCGAAGATCCTGGACAAGCTGCCGATCCGCTGGACCAAAGATGAGATCGTCGTCGATGACGGCCGCAAATATGCCGCCGACAAGCATGCGCTCATCGCCATCTATCCCAACCCGCTCAACCCCAGCAAGTACGTCGTCCTCAACAGCAGCTTCACGTTTCGCGACTACGCCTATCTCAACAACGCCCGCCAGGTGCCGATGCTGCCGGACTGGGCCGTGGTCGATCTGACCACGCCTCCCAACCCGGTCTGGCCGGGCCATATCCTCGCGGCTGATTTCTTCGACGAGCGGTGGCAGGTCAAGCCGGCGAAATAGGACAAGCGTCCCGCTTGTCACGATCGTGCCGTTTCGGCTGTGCTGCTTGTGCCGAATGCATGGCGATCCTGACGCTGGTTGTACGCTCGCGAGCTACACTTGCGCCGACTATCAGAGCGCGGCAGTTGTAGCGCGAGGAGGGCGAGATGGAAAAGCTGGACTATCGTTACTGGCCGATCGGCGTGGCGATTGTGTTCCTGGCAATCGCTGCCGGGCTCAATGCGGCACTGGGCGTCGTTCCCAACTGGCTGACTTTCCCCGCCATTGCCGCGGCCTGGGTTGCTGGCTGGTGTGTCTCGCGCGGGACGGCGCCGTCGGCCGGGGGCGGATTTGGTCCCGCGCTATTGCTGTCGTTTGTGGGACTGCTGATGCTTTTACCCTTCTACGCGTTTGGCGTGATGGGGGCCGGCTGCGTGAAGGCCAACATGGCGCTCGGCGGCTGGATCGGCTGCGCCGTCGCCGCGGAGCGCGGGGCCAAGTGGCTGATTGCCGGCGTTATGGCGGGGGCCGTGTTGATCGGCCTGGGAACCTGGAGCTGCCTGCAAATGGGGATGACGGTCGAGGCAGCCACCCAGCAGTTCCCGGCTCAGTTCGCCCTCTCGCTGGGATCAATCCTGGCCCTGGTGGTGCTGGTGCGGCAGGCGATGGAGTCGAACAAACCGCAGACCGATGCCGCCACGTGGACCGGCTCACCCACCGCGTAGGTATTCCTTGGCGATCTTTACGGCGACGGTCCCCAGCCCGTAATAGCCGACGCTGATCCGCGCCACGTGCGTCAAGAGATCGTACGCCCGCCAGCGATCCCAGCCGTAGTCGACTTCCATCCACAAAATCAGCCGCGCGAACCCTTCGGCACAGGCCCGCTCCATCGGGCAGCCGGAGACGACGGTCATGATCTCGCTTGGCGACTCGATTCGCGGACCGGGAATTCTCTTGCCTTTCACCAGCGTCACGGTGACCGTGCTGCGGGCGGGCATCTCCAGGCCGCTGGCCGACAGTTCGCCGTGCCCCATGGCCGCGTGGGCGTCACCCATGTAGAGGAACGCGCCGGCCACGAACACCGGGAGATAAACGGTATTCCCCGGACAGGCCTCGATGATGTCCATGTTGCCACCGTGCGGGCCGGCAGGAAAGGTCGTCGGCACTCCGGTGTCCGGCGCCGTCCCGATGCAACCGAGCATCGGCTGGTAGGGAATCGTCAGCTTCTCGCTCCAGTAGATCTTGCCGTCGGCGATCTTGCAGACGTGAGTGCCGTGGGGACACTCGGTCCCTAGCCACTCGGCCAATTGCTTCGGATCGCTGGTCCGCGTGGCACATTGCCCGATCAGCGGCTCGATCGACTCGATCTTCACGGCCAGCGAGTCGCCCGGCTCGGCCCCCTCGACCCAGATCGGCCCGGTCTGCGGGTTGCCATATGGTTTTTTGGTCTTGTCGCGGCGGTCGTCATTGGTGCGAATCTGGCCGGAAAAAGCGTCTTCGCTTTCGACGACGATCGTCTCGCCGCTCTTGATCCGCAGCCGCGGCTCGTTGTGGCGCGAGAATTCGTAATAAAGCGGGCCGATGGGGAGGCGCTGCATGACGGAAGGTGAGTGGTGAATGGTGAGTGGTAATTGGCGGGAGTTTCAAACAAGTCCGCGGTATCGTAGCACGACAACAAGCCAGAATGTTGCCAGAGTGCTGTGGAAGCGATACGGTGTGAGCATGGATCACGCCCTCGTGAACTCCGCCCAGGAGGCCACCGTGCAACGTGCCGTAGGGAATTGCTGCCGCGGAGTCCTCCATTTACTGATACCGTGTGCCTGCGTTTCCCTCGTCGGCTGCGGCGCTCAGCCAGGAACGCCTGCGAAAACACCGGCAGCTTCGCCCACTACGACTAGCTCGGTAACTAAGCCAGCAACGCCGACTGCCGTCGTGGCGAAAAGGCCCTCCGGCGAGATACCGCCGGGTGATCGCCAGGCTGCATGGTCCAGTAGCATTTCCCAGGCGCAGGCCCATCTGGCTGCTGGAAAGCTCGACGAGGCGCAGGCGGCGCTGGCTGCGCTCGACTCGCTTTATTCGGGCAGCGACGCACCGTCGGCCGAGCAGGAGCGACAGCGACAGGACCTGGAACTCAAGCTGGCCGATTCACGGCGGCAGTCGCTCGACAAGCAGCGCGAAGAAGGGCTGGCCGCGGCCCGCAAGGCCATGGACTTAGGCCGCTTCGACGAAGCGCTTGCGCTGACGGCGCTTGTGACCGGCAAAAATCCTGCACCGGCTCAACAGGAGCAGGCGGCAGCGATTCGCATCGAAGTGCGACGCCGCCAGGAAGTGATCAAAAGCTGGCAGCGGCCGATTGAGCTTTTGGCGTCGAGCAACCGCCGGGACGTGGAGGCCGCTCAGGCCGAGCTGCGGAAAGACCGCGATGCGGCCGTTTCGCTTCTGGCTGAGTTGTCCCAGCGGACCGGCCAGCCGGCGCTCGTGGCGGCCGCACTCGAGACATTAACCGCGCTCGACCGCCCGCAGCAGGCATTGCCGCTGCTCGTCGAAGTCCTCAAACGCGACAGCCAGCGCGACCTATGGCAGGTCGCGGCTCGGCAGATCGTGCGGATCGGCCAGGGCGGGGCAGGGGAGACCCTGCTCGAACTCGCCTTGTCCAGCGCACCGCTCGAACAGCGGCTGGCAGCACTCGATACGCTGCGGCAGGTGGTCGATCCGCCGCCGCGGACGCTGATCGCTCTGTTGCCGATCCTGTACGACGACAGCCCGCTGCTGCGGCTGGGGCTTCAAGCCGCGGCGCACAGTGCCGCCGTGCACGGGCAGTATGACCTGGCGGCCGGCGGCGGCCTGCAACCAGAGCTGAAGGGGGCGGATCAGGAACTGCTCGGCAAACTGCCCGCGCGCTTGAACGCTCTGTCGGGCGGCGGCTCTGGCGATGTGGCACTGGCCGCGCAGTCGCTGGCGGTTGCACTCCGCCTGTCGATGCCGCAGCCGCTGACGCAGATCAAGGTCCATGCCGTCTCGGCCGAACTTCCCGAAGGTCCGGCTGCCGCGGCGCTCGACGGCAATTGGAATTCGACCGATCCCAAGACGATGTGGCGTCATCCACCCGAGCAGCCGGGGATGATCACGCTCGATTTGGGACAGGAGCGGACGGTCGTTGCGGTCAAGCTGTGGAACCTCAACGAACCGGGCGGAACCAGTCGCGGCTGGAAGGACGTCGATATCCAGGTGGGGAAGAGCGACACGGAATTGACCAGCGTGGCGCGAGGAATCGTGCCGCAGGCGCCGGGGATGACCGGCAGCGCCGACTACGGGACGGTCATTTCCGTGCCGGTCGTCCGCTGCCGATACGTCCGGCTGCAATCGGCCAGTCTTTGGCAGGCCGGCGGCACGAGCGGCCTGGCGGAGATTCAGGTCTTGGGTTTTTAGCGGCCGAAGTGAAAGCGACTGCTTTTCCGCTGCGGCGGCCCTCTTGCAGATTTGGCCCGGCGTCGTTTCTATTCGAGCACGCCTGTCGCCAACTCCTTCCTCTCAACTCCTGCCCTTACCGTGTCACGTCTGCTCATCCTGGGGACGCGCAATCGCAAGAAGCTCGTCGAGCTGGCCGAGCTGTTTGAGCCCCACGGCATCCACGTCAAGGCGCTGGACGAGTTCCCGCAAGCCATCGAGGTGGAGGAATCCGGGGATACTTTTGCCGCCAATGCGGCGCTCAAGGCCACGGTCCAGGCGCGCCATCTGAAGCAGTGGGTTCTGGGAGAGGACAGCGGCCTGTGCGTCGATGCCCTTGGGGGCGCACCGGACGTGCGGTCGGCGCGGTTCTCGGGGAACGGCGCCACGGACGCCACGAACAATGCGCTGCTGCTGGCCAAACTGGAGGGCGTGCCACTGGAAAAACGGACGGCCCACTATGTGTGTCATGCGACGCTCAGCGATCCGTCGGGCGAGATCCGCGCCGAGAGCGAAGACTACTGCCGCGGACGGATCCTGCGGGCGGAGTCAGGCCGCGGCGGGTTTGGCTACGATCCGCTGTTCGAAGTGGTCGAATATCACCAGACGTTCGGCGAACTGAACCCCGCGGTCAAATGGGTCGTGAGCCACCGGGCGCGGGCGATTCGGGCGATGGTGCGGCAGATCCTGGCCCTGGTGCGCGACGGACAATGGCCGCAGTGAGGGCCGGAAGATGAGGCAGATTCCAGCCAAATAAATGCTGAAATCTGCCTGATGAAGAAAGCGAAACTATGAAACCTCCGGGAGTATATCCCGCGATGCAAAACTGACAAGTAGCGGTCGCAGCCCACAGCGACGGTTCGTCGTCCAATCGAGTTGGTCCATGGGCTATGATGCGCGTTGATACGCTAGCTGACTACTTGTCGTCGATTTCCCCATCCAGAGGACAAGCCATGTTGAATCGCCGCCTGACGCTGCTCGCTGTGCCGCTTGTGATGCTACTGAACGTATCGGTCCGGCCGGCCTGGTGCCAGGATCAGCCGCGGGCCTGGGCCGAAAAGCACCTGGATGAAATTGTGGAGCTGTACCACCACTTCCACTCGCACCCGGAATTGTCCTTCATGGAGAAGGAAACGGCGGCGCGGCTGGCCAAGGAGCTGCGCGCCGCGGGGGTGGAGGTGACGGAGAATGTCGGCGGCACCGGCGTGGTCGGCGTCCTCAAAAACGGCAACGGAAAGACGATCATGCTCCGCACCGATTTAGACGCGTTGCCGGTGACCGAGCAGACCGGCCTGGCACATGCCTCGAAGGTGAAAGTCACTGATCCAACCACGGGCGTGGAGGTCGGCGTGATGCACGCCTGCGGCCACGACATCCACATAGCAAACCTGATCGCCACGGCCCGTTACCTGGCCGAGCACAAGAGCCAGTGGAAAGGGACGATCGTGTTCATCGGGCAGCCCGCCGAAGAACGCGGCAGCGGCGCCAAGGCGATGTTGGAGGACGGCCTGTTCGAAAAATTCCCCAAGCCCGACCTGGCAATCGCCCTGCACGACGACGCGACGCTGGCCGCCCATAAGGTCGGCGTCCGGGGGGGCTGGTCGATGGCCAACGTCGATAGCATCGATATCACGATCATTGGCCGCGGCGGCCACGGCGCAGCGCCGCATACGACCGTCGATCCGATCGTCACCGCCGCTCAGCTCGTCCTGGCGCTGCAAACGGTCGTCAGCCGCGAGATGAAGCCCACCGATCCGGCCGTCGTCACCGTCGGCTCGATCCACGCGGGCACCAAGCACAACATCATCAGCGACCGCTGCCAGATGCAGCTCACCGTGCGCAGCTACTCGGACGAAGTCCGCGAGAAAATCCTCAGCGGCATTCGCCGCCGGGCCGAGGGGATCTGCCAGGCGGCCGGCTGTCCCGAGCCGCCGGTAATAAAGATTTCGGAAGGGACGCCAGCCCTGTTCAACGATGAGCAGCTTGCTGGCCGCATCCGCGAGCTGTTCATCAAGGAATTCGGCAAGGAGAATGTCGAGGAAAGCGAGGCCACAATGGGAGGCGAGGACTTCAGCCAGTACGCGCGGGCCGGAGTGCCGGTGCTCATGTTCCGCGTCGGCGCCGTGGAGGAAAAGCGGCTGGCGCGAATGAAGGAGTTGGGCCAGGACCCTCCGTCGCTGCACTCGCCAATTTTTTACCCCGATGCCGAGATCACGCTGGTGACCGCGCTGCACTCGCTGGTGGCGGCGACGCTGGATCTACTCAAGTAGCGTGCACGGGCTGCGTGCCGTCTGTGCTTCGATGAGCGTGAGTTATCGACGGTCGGACCTGATTTGGCTCGTGTTATACGTGGCCATGCTCGCCGCCGTGGTGGGCGGGCTGTTCTATGCGCGGCAGCGTGCGATTGCCGTATACGGAACGGATCGAGCCGAGGCCCAGTGGAATATGTGGCGTAAAGACGTCAAGCAACAGGAGGATGGAAATGGCCCCGTCGCTCGCCAGGTACCCAAAAGTGCCGAGCCGCCAGCGCTGGTGCTAATGCGGGACTATTTCGTCGTCTGCGTGGTGATTGCCATCGCCCTGTCGAGCGTGCTGTTTGGCACTTTTGTTTTTTTGCTGCGCGGGACGCTCGATACACCGACGAAATTCGTGGATCGATCGCCGCCGGAGCGAATGCCGGATGGATCCGACTAACCAGGACGTCCCCCGCGTCACTTTTCGCGAGGCCCTCTGGGTCTGGTGCCGCGTGGCCGCTCGCAGCTTCGGTGGGCCGACGGCCCAGATTGCCGTCATGCACCGAATTCTCGTGGACGAGAAACGGTGGGTCAGCGAGCATCGCTTCCTGCACGCACTGAATTACTGCATGCTGATCCCAGGCCCGGAAGCGACGCAGCTTGCCACCTACATTGGCTGGCTGCTGCATGGCACCCGCGGCGGGATGGTCGCGGGGACTCTGTTTGTCCTGCCGGGATTCGTAGCGCTGATGGTCTTGAGCATTGTGTACGCGCTTTATCAGGAAACGCCACTCTTGGCGGCGCTCTTTTTCGGGCTCAAGCCGGCGGTGGCGGCCATCGTGGCCGAAGCGGTCGTGCACATCGGCAGGCGCGTGCTGAAGAACTGGCTAATGGTCGCGATTGCCGCCGCAGCCTTTGTCGCCATCTTCTTTTTTCACGCGCCGTTTCCGGCCATTATTGCCGCCGCGGGAATTCTCGGTCTGGTCGGTGGACACTATTGGCCGCAAACATTCCATGTCATCAAGCAGCATCAGGCTGGCGACGAGCCAGAGCGGGCCGTCGATCGGGCGGCAGTCGTGCAGAGCGTGTCCCTGTCGCAGACGATTGCCGTGGCGGCTGTCTGGCTGCTGATCTGGTGGGTGCCAATTGGCGTACTTGCATGGCACTTCGGGCCGCAGAGCGTTTTTGTCACCGAAGGACTGTTTTTTAGCCAGGCGGCCGTTATTACGTTTGGCGGGGCGTATTCGGTCCTGCCGTATATCAGCCAGGCGGCTGTGAATCGCTTTCGCTGGCTCTCGCTGCCCGAGATGCTCGACGGCCTGGGGATGGCCGAGACGACGCCGGGGCCGCTGATCATGGTGGTGCAGTTCGTGGGATTCATGGCGGCATTTCGCAATCCTGGCGATTTGCCGCCGCTTTTGGCCGGCGTGCTGGGAGCCTGCGTCACGGTATGGGTCACCTTTGTCCCCTGTTTCTTATGGATCTTCGTCGGCGCGCCGTACGTCGAGCGGATGCGCGGCAGCCGGTTGCTCTCCTCGGCACTATCGGCGATCACGGCGGCCGTGGTGGGCGTCGTGCTCAACCTGGCGGTCTGGTTCATGCTCCAAACGTTGTTTCCGTCTCCGCGAACAGCGACGCTCGAAAGCGTCATCCCCCAAGTCGGGAGTTTTTCTCCCGCCAGTTTGCTGATCGCGACAGTCGCCGCCGTGGTGCTGCTGGTCTGGAAGCGGGGGATGTTTGCCGCGCTGGGGATTTGCGCGGCGCTGGGGATGGTGCTGTATGCACTGGGGCTGGCGGACAAGTAATTCACGACACCAGCACACCCCGGTGATGCCGCAGCCGATTGAGGTGCGGCTTGTCGAGAATCTGAAAGGGTGACATCAGCGGCTGCCACGCTTCGCCGCGCTGGCTGATGAGCGTCTCGTCGATCGGACCGAGCCGATTGGCCGCGAGCTGAAGGTACGGCACTTGCGCGGGGTCAAGATCCATCAAGCGGCAGATAGTCGCATCGACCGCCGCCGGCACTGTCCCGACAACGAGCAGCCCCATCGTTTTTTTCGTCCCCATGATCGGCCCGTCCCCTTCCATGCAGTCAATGCCGTCCACGATGGCGATCGTCTTGGGGAGCGAGGCGTTGATGTCGTAGACCGTTTCGGGAATGCCGTTGTGATGGAGGACGTTTTTGGGCCAGCCGTACTTGATGCCAGGGATGACGCCGTACATGTTCTTGAGCGACGCGGTGACCCCCATCCAGTGGTGCGTCTTCATTTTCGGCATCGAGACGATCAGGTCGGCTTCGAGCACGGCCCGCGGGAAGTGAAAGCCGGAGAGTTTGCATAGCCCGCCGCGATTGGCCACGAAACCCAATTCGTCATAGTTCAGGTCGGCAAATGGCAGCTTGCCGCTGTCGAGGGCGTCGGCCACGCCCGATTCGACGAGCGCCATCTCGGTGTCGCGAACGTGGCCCGGCCCTTCGCCGACGGTGACGCTTGCTCCCCACGTGCGAAAGACCTCGGCCGCAGCCAGGATGACGGCCGGGTGCGTCGTCATATGGGCCGCAGCACGGGTCGGCTCGACCATATTCGGTTTAAGCAGCACCCGCTTGCCTTTGAGCTGCGCGGGGTCGATGCCGGTCGCCATCAATCCGTCGCGGATGGGCCGCATGAGATCGCTGTCGTAGCGCTGGTTTCGCGCGACGAAAACGCCGGCCCGCTGGCGAAACCACCGTCTCAAGAGGCCGGCGCCAACCAGGGCTGCGGCGCAAATGCCGCCGCCGACCAGGAGCGAGCGGCGCGAAAGTCGGGGCGGCGATTGGGCAGGAAGCGTCATGTGCCGGTGGTGAATAAAGGAAGCGACGTGTCCTGTGTGGCCAGCGCGAGAATCGCCAGCTTGTGCGGCGAGCGATCGTGCGCTTGAACCCGGTCGTATGCCGCGGCGAGCAACTCGTCGGCACGAGGCAATTCGATGCCGTGCGCTCGCAATCCGAGCAGTCCCCAGGCCAGCGACGTGGCGGTGATTGGAGGGACAAGGGAGCGGCGAAGATAATCGAGCGAGCGCGTCACAAGCCCGAAGCGCAAGTGTGTGTCAGAGTCATCTCGCTCAGCGACGCTTTCTCGCGCTTGCGCGTCGGGCTCGTGAGCTTCCCCGGCCAGCGCCAGCATTGCCAGCCCCGTCGGCTGCACATGCGGACGCAGCGTCTGGCCGAGCACGACCGTGTTGCCGTAGTTGCAGCCGCCAGAGGGGAGCAACCGGTCCCAGAGTAAGGTGACCGCCTCGCGTACGCGAGCATGCGTTCCCAGCCCCGAGCGCTTGAGCGCCAAAACGCTCACTGCCGTCGGCTCGATCCAGGAATGAGTTTTGTCAGCCCAGCTCCAGGCGACGAGCTGCGTGTTGTGACCCATCTCCGGAGACGCGGGCATCGCAGTGCCGCGGGCCTCGAGAATCCAATCCACGGCGCGGCGTCGCGGCGTGGAGTGAGCGTCCCGTCCAGAGGCTTCGTCGGCCGCCCGCCAGGCGAGCAGTGCCAGGCTCGTCGGCCAGCCCGGCTGCGGCTCGTTTTGCCGAATGCCGACGGCGCCGCTCTCCCCCTGACAAGCGGCCAGGAAGTCGAGGGCGGGGACTGCCTGTTTCTGCCGGCCTGCGGAAATCAGCGCCAGCGCGGCCATTGCGGTTGGTTCGGTCGCCGGCGACTGATTCGGCACGTAGCCGATGACCGGCTGTGCGGCAAGCTGCGCGAGAATGGAAGCGAGCCAGTCCATTTGCTCTTAGCCGGAGGCATACCTGCCTCCGGAACTCGGCGTCGGTTCCGGAGACAGGTTTGCCTCCGGCTAAAAGCATCTATCGGCTTGGCCGAATTCCGGACAGGTTGAAAACCTGTCCTACGCGTCAAACTTTGGCGGTGGCTGCGACAGGGCGATCTCGGCAACCTGTTCCACCGTCAGCTCGCGGGGATGTCCCTGGCCGCGAAAGACCTTCATGCCGTGCTGACGGGCATAGATTTCGCGCCTCGTGCGGCCGTGCGGCGATTCGGACCAGGAATCGTGCAATTCCTCGAAGTCAAATAGGAGCGGCGCCACGCGGCGGATATACGCCCAGTAGGCCTTGTTGTCGGTTTGGATGACGAACAGACCTTCTGTAGCAGGCACACTCCGTATGCCGTCCGGACTACCAACGGCACACGGAGTGTGCCTGCTACTAAGTGCCCGGTGCACCAGCGCCAGAAACTGCGGCGTGATCAGCCGCCGCTCGGCCTTTGCCGCATCCTTGTACGGCTGGGGATGATAGAGATGGATTTCGCTCACGCTGTGCGGCCGGACATAATTTGCAAGCAGCTCATTCGCCCCGATCACCGCCAGCCGCACGTTGGTCAGTCCGCGCTGATTGGCCCGCTTCGTCGCGTAACGAATCACCAGCGGCAGGATGTCGCAGCCGAAGTGATTCAGCTCCGGCCGCGCCAAGGCGCTGGTGATGATGTACCGCCCGTTGCCGCACCCCAGGTCCAATACGACTGGCGCATCGCGGCCGAACAGTGAACTCCAATCCCAATTGTCTGGCGGCGGCATTTTCTTGACGGCCGTCCTGGCCCATTTGTCGCGCGGCAGGATCTGGCCGGGGATGGGAATGCCGAAGTCGGTGTCGCGATTAGCCGTCACGAAAGCGCGCCGGGGTTCGAGGTTCGATTTTCGTAATTTGGGTTCTGGTCGCCCAGTTTCCGCCATTCCAAATTTACCCGGAACTCGAAACGCGGAACCGAAAGCACGACGGTGCGGCAAACCGCCTGAATTCAGCCGTTGTCAAACCTTGCGGGCCAGTCAAGACGTGCCGCTTCAAACTGTACCGGTGACGGTGGCGCTAGCGACAGGAAGGTACGCTGCGGGGGCGCTACGACCGGCAAGGTTTGACTACTTTCCGGCAGCGTCAAAGTCTGCGTAATGGTTGTCCTAAAGCGTGGCAGGAAAATTGTTTGCGAACGTTCAAGGTGGCTGCGCGGGCGCGTCGATACGGTAGTTGTCACCGGACGCGGCAGTCGGCTCGTGAAGCGAGCAGACACGTCGCGACGGGCCAAAACCGGCGGTATTCGGGCTAGTGGATGGCTCGACCGGTAGTGGCGGACGACACCCCGAGTGCGAGTACCGTAACCTACCTCGCTCGCACCTGACCCGCCTGGTAACCGCAACCCGCACGGTTCTTCCGCCTATCGGACGGGCGGAGAATCTGTCCATCGTGGAAGGGAATGCCACGCTCTTGTCGCGCGCGGCGAACTGACCACGCAATCCGGCCGGACCGGGACATGCGCCAGTTCGATGGTTCCATCGTTAAGGAGACGTCGCTCGATGAAATGGAACATTCTGGTTGGATCGTTGGTACTAAGCGTCGCCGCTTGTACCCAGAGCTATGGTTTTGAGCTGCTGGACCGCATGCTCGGTATCAGCGGCTGCGGCTGCGAAAGCAGCTGCTGCGAATCAAAGTGTTGCCAGTCTCGTTGCGTGCGCGTTCGCTGCTGCAACAACGGCTGCAACAACGGCTGTGGAAAGGCCGCTCCGAGCTGTGCAGCTCCGACGTGCGCCGCCCCAGCCCCCACGTGTGCAGCGCCTGCCCCGACTTGCGAAGCCAAGGCCCCGACTTGCGAAGCCAAGGCGGGCTGCGGGTGCAACAAGGGCTGCAACAACGGCTGTGGTTGCCGTGACCGCTGCGGCTGCAACCGCGGCTGCCTGCTCGACCGGATCTTCTCGTGCCACAAGTGCTGCGACAACGGTTGCCACAATGGCTGCACGAAGGCCGCTCCGAGCTGTGGCGCTGCCCCAAGCTGCGAAGCCAAGTCTGGCTGCGGCTGCAACAACGGCTGCAAGAGCGGCTGTGGTTGCCGTGACCGCTGCCATCGTGGCTGCTTCCTCGATCGGATCTTCGCCTGCCACAAGTGCTGCGACAATGGTTGCCACAATGGCTGCGCGAAGGCCGCTCCGACCTGTGCCGCTCAGGCTCCTGCCTGTGGCTGCGACGCTGCGGCTCCCGCCAAGGCGGCTGCTGCTGGCGGCGACATCGCCCCGATGCCTCCGGCGCCGGTGGTCGATCCGTCGGCCTTCATTTCCGCTAAGCGTCAGGTCGTTCCGGCCTCGGCGACCTTGGTCCGCTAAGGACACGCCGGCCTGCAAGGCTTTGACCATCGCGGCCTGCCTGAGCGAAAGCTCGGCAGGCCGTTTTTTGTTTCTTGTGGCTCATTCCGCCGGTGCGCACGATCGCTCCCAATGGTTCGCGACACCTGGCGCGACGCCTGCTCGATCCGGGCGACTGCAATCAGCCCCTCGTGAGACCGCCAACCAGCGACTCCCAACACCTTACCAGTTCCAGGTCGAACGTCCGCCCGTCGCGGCACATGATCTCCAGCGCCTTCTGGTGCGCCAGCGCGCGGCGGTAGGGGCGGTGGCTGGTGAGGGCCGCAAAGACGTCTACAACGGCGCAGATCTTGGCCCAGGGATGGATTTCGCCGCCGTCGATCCCCACCGGATAGCCGCTGCCGTCCAGCCGCTCGTGATGCTGATAGACCATCATCAACTGGCCGACGGAAAGGTCGGTGCGGCGGCACAGCCTGCTAAAGCCATTAGCGGGATGCAGCCGGATCTGGCGGGATTCCGTTTCCTCCAGCCGACCGTCCTTGGTGAGAATGCGGTCATCGATCTCGAGCATTCCCAGGTCGTGCAGCAGTGCGCCGGCGGCAATCTGGGCCTGGTCGGCCTCGCAGAATTCGGTTTCCGCGGCCAGCAGCACGGCGTAATAGCAGACGTTGGCCGCGTGCGTGGAGCTGGCGTGGTCGTGATGCAGGTAGCGCGCGAAGTGCGCAAAGGGGACTCTCTCTCCCACCAGCAGGCGGGCTGCGCATTGCCCCAGCCGCAATGCAGCGCCGACGATGGCGTCGGCCTTGCCGCTTTTGAACGACTCGCCGATTGTGTCGCGAACCACTTCGTTCAGTGCCGCGGCGCGGGTGGATAAAGGGAGGGCGGCGTCGTTGAGCCAGGAGTCCAGGTGCTCGCGCAGGAATTCCTGGTATAGCGGCCGCGATTCGCGGCGGATGTAGATCTTGGTGATTCCCGTTTCTTCGAGGCGCGAGAGGTCCTGCTGCTGAAGCGGGGCGCCGGAAGAAAACAGGACGGGGCGCTCGTAGCCCTGGGGCCGGATGTAAAGATCAAGGCCCAGGCCGTCGGTCGGGTAGAGGGTTGAGAGGCTGACTGGAATGAAACCAAAATTGGCCATAATGAGAGGGCAACCTGAACCGCAACCTCTCCGCCGACGGCGACACAAACTCCCCGCACAAATGTAGGTTGCAATTGGGGCCGCTTGGGCTGGCAGCAGGGGCGCTACTGGTTGGACGCCTCCCCAATCCGCCCTTGCTTGCTGCCTGCATCCCGGTGGGAAGATTTGTAGCGATTATCGCGAGGCCATTACGCCCCATCGCCCCGAAGGAGGGCCGCCCAGGACCAACTGGAATAGGGGGGTCGCCGGAAAATGGCCAGATGCTCGGCAGGGAGGCGGGCGATAACCTCGCTAGCCTGCCGGCGATCGTCGTCGGTGACGACTGTCCGGACCCACGGCGTGGCGTTTTTGAAGCCGTCGATCACCGGCGTCGAACTGGCCACTGGAACTCCGAGAAAGTCGAACAGCCGACGAACCTGCCCGGCGTCATTGAGATCGTCAGGCGAGCGCAGCGTGAGGCAGCGGTCGTGAAGTGAAAAGCGGTCGAGCATCCGCATGGCCCGGTTTTCGATCTCGATCCACTGGAGGACATACCACTGAAACCGCGTTAGCGCCTTTCCATCGAAAGAGCCAAAGATCGGCTCCCGGCCCGTCAGCGCCCAGCGGAAGAAGCGGCTGCCGTCACCCCCTTTGGCGTATCGAAAGGGGATGTGCCAGCGGTGACATAACTCTTCGCGGTTGGCTTCGCTCTTGGCGACGTGGAGCACGTTCCGCGCCAGGTGCACCAGGCGCAAGTCGGGAAAGAATTCGCTCGCCAGCTCGAACCACGATTTGAGCAGCGCGTGGCTGGTCTCGGCGTAGGCGGCCGACCGCTGCCTGGCGATCCAGCGGGCCTTGAGTGCGACTTGCCCGCGGACCGCGTCCAAGTCGCCGACGGCAAAGTCGTAGATCGGCCGGCCGAACATGGAGGGGTTCGACCAGCTATACGTCTCATGCCGGCAGACGCAGTTGACGGCATTGCGGCGCAGCAACTGGTAGAGAAAGTGCGTTCCCGAGCGGCCGCTGGCGAGGGCGAAGATAGTCAGCACGGAAGGAGTCAGGAGCAGGAGTCAGGGCAATCTGACGGCATTGGTTTCCATTCGGGCCGGTCATGGTTTAGGATCGAACGACGAGCCGAGACCGCTTCGGGAGTATACGCAGGGTGTCGATTCACGTCACTTGTTCGCACTGCCAGGCCGAGCTCGAAGTGAGCGATGGGGCCGCAGGAAAAAAGGGACGCTGTCCGGCTTGCCAGGCGGTGATGGAGATTCCCCGCGCCAGTGACAGCGGATCGGCACAAGCCCCCGGCAATGGCGACACAATCGAAGTCCACTGCGCCGAGTGCGGCATGCAGCTAAGGGTGAGTGCCGCCAGCGCCGGCCGAAAGGGTCGTTGCCCGCGCTGCCAGGCAGTCATGCCGATTCCACCTGCCGTCCAGAGCACAGCCGAACCGCAGGCGAACACGATCGTTGTCACCTGCCAGGAGTGCCACACTGAGCTGAAAGTGAGTGCTGATAGTGCGGGCAAAAAGGGACGCTGCCCGAGCTGCCGGGCCGTGATGTCAATACCAGGCCCGGCACGTGCGGTGAGTGCGCCCGTCGAGGCTGGTGAAAAGACAAACCAGTCCGGCCTCAAGAGCAACCCGATAACGGCCAGGTCCGCCGTGTCAGATGAAAGGTCTCAAGAGCCCGCTCCAGTCGTGACAACGACTCGCTACGTCCCGGCGGTGAGCGAGCAGCCCAAGGCGCGGGAAAAGCGGGTGAAGGAAATCAAGCCCGTCAAAGCCGTGGACGAGGAGTCGCTCCTACTGCTGCCCCCTGGCGAGCCGCCGCCCAAGTCTTCGGACGCCGAGCGCGAGCCGGCCTCACCGGCGGCACCCCAGACGCAGGCCCCTCCACTGGTCGAGCGGATGAAGCCCACAACGGCCGGTCCGCCGCCAAAATCCATACCGCCGCAGCTCATCAAGCCGCCTGTTCAAACCGCCGCGCCGACGCCACAACTGGCCCGAGCATCCATTGCGAGTGCCGCCGAGCTCCATCCGTTTGAGCCGCTAACGCCATCTGCGGCCACGGCCGCCTCTGCGCCGGCGCCGGCAACGTTACCGGCGGCAGGAGAGGCAAAGTCGAATCCCGCCGACCCCAAGCTGCCGGACACTGCGCCGTCCAAACCGTCCGCGACGCCTCCGCCCGGACCTCCTTCCATACCGACGCCACAGCAGCCCGCAGCCACTTCGCTGCGGAAGCCGCCGGTCGCCATCAGTCCGCCAGCGCCAAGTCTGGCGACGAGCAAGCCGGCGCCATCGACGAACGAGAACGGCGGCACTAAAGCCGCACCAGCCGCGGCTGCTGTCGCGACGGCAGCACGCCCCCCGACGGTGACAGCTCCTTCCAAGCCGCAGCTCGCGCCCGCCACGAATCTTTCCCGCGAGCAGCTTGCGGCACAAATCCTGGGCGCGTTCAGCGGTCAGGTTGCCAAGTCTCCTCCGTCGCTGATGTACAAATTTGGCATTCTGCTGACAACGGCGGTGATGCTCTTTTTGCCGCTCGTCTACGTCAGTCTGATCCTGTTGGCGTCGGCCGTCGTGATGTGGCATCTGACCAGCAACGTGGGATTGGTGACGGCAATCTCCGGCCGCGGCGCCATTCTGGGTGTGATCGCCTACCTGGCGCCGGCGGCGATGGGCATTGTGCTCGTCGTGTTCATGATCAAGCCGCTGTTTGCACCTTCCGGTGAAAGGGAAAAATCGCGCACGCTGACTCGCGAAACGGAGCCGCTGGTCTTCGCCTTCGTCGAAAGCATCTGCGCCACGGTCCAGGCTCCCGTCCCCTCGCAGATCGACGTCAACTGCGAGGTCAATGCGTCCGCCAGTTTCCGCAGCGGCATTGCCAGCTTCGCCGGCCACGACCTGGTGCTGACGATTGGAATGCCGCTGGTCGCCGGGCTGAGCCTGCAGCAGCTCGGCGGCGTGCTGGCTCACGAGTTCGGGCATTTCAGCCAGGGGACCGGCATGCGGCTGACGTACGTGACGCGGTCGATCAACCACTGGCTGATGCGCGTGGTTTACGAGCGCGACTCGTGGGACATGTGGCTCGACCGGATCACCGATTCGGTCGATATTCGCATCGGCTGGGTGCTGTACCTGACGCGGTTTCTGGTGTGGCTCACGCGGCGCGTGCTGTGGCTACTGATGCTGTTGGGGCACGCCGTTTCGGGCTTCATGCTCCGCGAGATGGAGTATGACGCCGACCGCTACGAAGCGCGGCTCGCCGGCAGTCACACCTTCGAGGCGACGGTGCGGCAGCTCATTTATCTCAATCTGGCCAATCAGGGGGCCCACGCCGATCTCGAGAACTTCTATCGCGAGGGGCGGCTGGCCGACAACCTGCCGCGATTGATCATCGCCAACGTGGCGCAGCTTCCCGAAGAGGCCCGCAAGTTCGCCGACGAGGTGATCGAGAAGGAGGAAACGAGCCTGTTCGACTCGCATCCTTCGGATCGCGATCGCATCGCCAGCGCCCGCCAGGAAGGCGCCGTCGGCGTATTTCAGAGTCGTTTGCCCGGGACGATCTTGTTTCACGACTTTGACGGCCTGGCCAAGGCGGTCACGTGGGACTTTTACAGCGAGGTGTTTGGCTCCGATTTCAAGCCCACCGCCGTCCGCCCCATCGAGGAATTGCTCGAGCGGCAATCTCGCGAGGATCAGATTTACGACGCGATGAAGCGGTTTCTGCTCGACACGTTCCAGGTGCTGCGGCCGCTGCGCGTGTCCGAATGGCACCTGCGGCCGCCCGCCAATCCGGCCGAAGTGCACAGCCGCCTGGCCGAGGCGCGCAACGAAATGTACAGGCACATCGGCGCCTACGACCAGGCCTGGCAGTGGTACGACAAGGCCGATACCCGCATGATCCAGATGCGGCAGCTTGTCCCGCTGATGCGCTGCGGCGTCAGCCTGGTGCCTGACAGCTTCGAGTTTGTGCCCCCCAGCGCGGAGATGGCCGGCTACGAGCGCGATCGGACGTATTCCGACATGAATCATCTCGACGGCCAGCTCGTGCCGCTGGAAACGGCGGCCGGACAGCGGCTGCACTCGGCCCTGTGGCTGCTCTACGATCCGCAGTTTGCCTCCCGGATGGCCGACGCCCCCGAACTGCTCGACCACTGCCAACGGCTGATGCCGCTGGTCGGCCGGATCAACAACCACCTGGCGCAGATCAACGAGCTGCGCAACTGCGGCGCCATCCTGGCCGCGCTGGCCGGACACATCGACAACAACGACCAGAATGAAGCGCTCTTTCACGAAATCGTCGAACAGCTCCAGCGCTCGCGGCGACAATTGAACGACGTGTGGGTGATCTTCCAGCGGGAGGCGTATCCGTTCGACCATCACGAAGGTTTCATGTCGATCAGTCACTTCCTGCTCAAGGAGCTGCCGAAGGAAAACGAGCTGGGGGGCACGCTCGACGGCATCGACCACCTCCTGGGAAACCTGGCCAGCCTCTACCGCCGCTCCCTGGCCAGGCTGTGCTACATTGCCGAGCGCGTGGAGACGACGCTGGGCTGGGAACCACTGCCGCTGCCGGAGAAGCCGAAGGCGGCGTAAACGACGAACGCCAAAGTTGCATGGAATTCAATCGTTTGCAGCAGGCCTGGCAACGCGTTCGCGACGAACTTCTGGCGGAGCGCACGGCGGATGGACACTGGGTCGGGGAGTTGTCGAGCAGTGCGCTCTCGACGGCGACGGCGGTGAGTGCGCTGGCGGCAGTTCGAAAGGCGAGCGGGGGGCGTGAGCCCTCCGGTTGGATTTCAGATTTCGAATTTCAGTTTTCAGATATCGTGGAGCGCGGAGTTGAGTGGCTCGTGCGGCATCAGAATGATGATGGTGGGTTTGGGGATACGGACAAGAGCCACTCGAATATCGCGACAACTTATTTGGTTGTCGCGGCATTGCACCTGGCGGGGAAAGCGGAGGCATATCGCGAGTTAATCGCGCGGGCGGAGAAATACATCGAGAGCAAGGGGCGATTGGAGGGGCTAAAGGCCCGCTACGGCATCGACAAGACGTTTGTTGTGCCGATCATGACGAACCTGGCATTGGCGGGGCTGGTGAAGTGGGAGGAGATTTCGCCGCTGCCGTTTGAGCTGGCGGTCGTGCCGCAGGCGTGGTACCGGTTCGTGGGAATGCCGGTGGTCAGCTACGCGATCCCTGCCCTGGTGTCGATCGGGCAGGCGCATTACTTCCACAAAAAGCCCTGGAACCCGATCACGCGGCTGGTGCGCTGGTTCTCGATCACACGAAGCCTGAAAGTCCTGCGGCGGATGCAGCCGGACAGTGGCGGGTATTTGGAAGCAACTCCGCTGACGAGTTTTGTAGTGATGAGCCTGGCCAGTAGGCCGCCGCTCCGCGGCGCGCCCGAATCGCCCATTGCCACTGAAGTCATCCGCGACGGCGTCAAGTTCCTCGTCAACTCCGTCCGCCCCGACGGCAGTTGGCCGATCGACACCAACCTCGCCACCTGGGTCACGACCCTCTCCATCAACGCCCTGGCCGCCGGCGGCGAAGACGTGGCGTCACTCCTGGGCCCCAAGTGCCTCGACTGGCTCCTCTCCTGCCAGCATACCCAGCGCCACCCCTTCACCGGCGCCGACCCCGGCGGCTGGGGCTGGAGCGACCTAAGCGGCGCGGTGCCGGATGCGGATGATACGGCGGGGGCGCTGCTCGCGCTGGCTGCGTGGCGGGATTCGCCTTCATGTACGCCGGAACAACTTGATCGCAGAACCGCAGCAGCACGCGACGGACTTCAGTGGTTGATTCGACTTCAGAACCGCGATGGAGGGTGGCCGACGTTCTGTCGTGGATGGGGAAAACTGCCTTTCGATCGAAGCGGCGTCGACCTTACAGCACATGTCGAACGAGCGAGGTGGGTATTTCATCGGGAACTAAATGATCGGTTCGCACCTTCGCTTCGTGCTGCGTGGCGACGTGAAACCGAAAGCTTGTGGTTCACGCTTAGAACTCAGGCAAGCGACGGGAGCTGGACTCCTCTATGGTTTGGCAATCAGGATTCGCCAGACGAGTCAAATCGAGTTTACGGAACCGCGAAGGTACTTATAAGTTTTGACCTTGGTGGCGACGATCATTCGGAAGACCTTGGGATCGACAGGGGTTCTCCTTTGGATAGGGGACTGAAATGGCTTGTCGCGAATCAGAACCCCGACGGCGGCTGGGGAAGCGGCGTGTGGAACAAAAGAGTCGTGCCGAGCGACGAACAGCGAGCGGCGGGGTTTAGCCCCGCCGTGCCCGATGCCCCCCACTTACCACTCACTACTCGCCACTCACCACTCATCTCCTCCGTCGAGGAAACGGCCCTGGCGGTCGAAGCCTTGCTTCCCGTTGCCGACGACGAAGCATATCGCCAGTCGGTCGAGCGGGGGCTGGAATGGCTGGTAACGGCGGTCGAGCGCGGCGACCATCGGAACGCAGCACCTATCGGCTTCTACTTCGCCAAGTTATGGTATTATGAGAAACTTTACCCGATAATCTTTACGGCCTCCGCCCTCGGGCGGGCCTGCCAGAAGTTGAGACCCGCCACGTAGGCCGCGACTCCGTCGCGTGCCATGAAATGCCACCGAGCGTCGCTTGCCAAACCGGCGCGCCGCGGAGCGGCGGCCTACGCCCGCCTGAGCCATCGAGGACAACTTGCTAGACGCACCCCAGACTCAGACGCACTCCGATACTCCGCCCGAATTTGCCGGCGACGCCCCCCGCCGCAGCAAGCGGCGGCAGACGGCCCATTTGAAACTCGTCCCCGAGACGCGCGAGCTGCGTGATCAGCTCCAGGCCCGCTGTGCCGAGGTCGCCGCCAGGCTCGACAAATCGCGGCCTCTCACCAAGGACGAGATGGAAGCGGTCGTCCGCCGTACGCTCGACGAGATGGGCCTTCCCGAAGGCTACGTCGGCTGGATGATGGTGGTGCTCGCCACTGAGTTCTGGAAGGACCAGGTCGCGGCCATACCGCCGTCGCGGCGGTTGTTCCTGTTGCCGCACTGCCTCAAGCACGCCGAAGGCTGCCCCGCCGACTACGACGAGTTCGGCATGAACTGCAAAAAATGCGGCGCGTGCAGCATTGCCGACTTCCGCACGCTGGCCGAGGAGATGGGATACAAGGTCCTCGTCGCCGAAGGCTCGCCGATCGTCCTCAAAATCATCGTCAGCGGCCACATCGACGCGATCGTCGGCGTCGCCTGCCTGAACGTCCTGGAAAAGGCGATCGACAAAATCCTGCTCGCCGGCATCCCCTGCATGGCGGTTCCACTTTTGTCCAGCGACTGCCGCAATACGAGCGTCGATGAGGACTGGGTCATGCAAATGATCCAGGTCCGCGAGCAGCCAGCGGCGCAGCAGACGCGGTCGTACGTGCATCTGCTGCGGGCCGCGTCGAAGCTATTTCAACCCGAAGCGCTCGACCGCATCGCCCCCCGCGTCCGCGGCGGCAAGAAGCTCTCGGAAGTCAACGGCGACGGCATTGCCGCCCTCGATCCGATTGCCGCCACCGAGGCGATTGCCTACGACTTCCTGGCCAAGGGGGGCAAATACTCCCGGCCGTTCATCACGCTGGCAGTCTACGACGCGCTCACCGGCGGGAAGGGGACCGAAGCGAGTGGCGCCGAGCACGTCGCCGCCTACAGCGATGCCGTCCGCCGCGCGGCCATGTCGATCGAAACCTTTCACAAGGCGTCGCTGGTGCACGACGACATCGAGGACGACGACGCGTTCCGCTACGGCGAGGACACGATTCACAAGCGGTTTGGAATTCCGACCGCGATCAACGTCGGCGACTACCTGATCGGCATGGGCTATCGCCTGGTGAGCCGCGAGAGTAAATCACTCGGGGCGGATGTCGTCGCCGATATTCTCGACACGCTGGCCGACGCGCATCTGCGGCTATCGGAAGGTCAGGGGGCGGAACTCCTTTGGCGAGACGCGCACAATAAGCGGCTCAAACCGCTCGATGCGCTGAAAATCTACGCCCTCAAGACCTCGCCGGCGTTTGAGGCAGCGCTGTTCACCGGCTTTCGCCTGGCCGGGCCAATGGCCGAGTATCAAAAACCAATTCGCGAGTTCGCCCGCAATCTGGGGGTCGCCTTCCAGATCCTCAACGACCTGAAGGACTGGGAAGGGGACGACAACAACAAGCTGGCCGCCGGCGGGGACATCCTCGGCGGCCGGCCGACCGTGCTGTGGGCGCTGGCGCTGGAAGGACTATCCGCGGCTGGGCAGGAGGAATTGCTGTCGCTTGTAGAACCCGTAGCAGGCGCACTCCGTGTGCCGTCCGTCGGCAGCGGCGCAAGCAACGGCACACGGAGTGTGCCTACTACGGATCGCGTCCGCGAGCTGTACCAGCAGGCCGGGGTGTTCGAGAAAGCCCATCGCCTGGTCGAGAAACATCAGGAGCGGGCCGAAGCGATTGCCGACGAGATTCAGCCGGAGGAATTGCGGCGACTGCTGTACTACTTGATTGACAGCGTGCTCGACGGTCCCAAGCCTGCCCCCGCCCCGCCGATCGTCCCCCTTCAGATTGGTTAATGTCGGCTTTCGCTCCGCGAAAGCACGAACGAGGCATGCTTTCGCGGAGCGAAAGCCGACAATTACGCCCGCCGCCACCTGGACCGATGCCCGCCCTGGATCATCTTGCCGGACTGTTCTACCCCGACATGGCGGAGTTGGGCCAGTTCGAGGAGGTGCTGGCCGAGGCCATGCCGCAGCCGTACCGGCAATTGCTGGCCCACCACGACCACATGACCGTCTCGCTGGAGCAGCATCACGGCTGCAAGGTGGAAGTAGAGGTGCTCGCGTCGCAGCGGACCGGCGACTATTACGCGCGAAAGATCGTCTTGCACCGGCAAACCGACGGCCGCGTTGTACTGTTCGGCATTCCGCGGCTGAACCTGACGTTGGTGGATGAGGAGGTGCGGCAGGAGATTCTCAGCGGCTCGACTCCGCTGGGACGCGTGCTGATCGACCACAATGTATTGCGCGAAGTGCAGCTTGCCTCGCTCTATCACGTGACACCCGGTCCAGAACTGTGCCGGCATTTCGGCCTGGCCGCACCGGAAAGGACGTACGGCCGCACGGCATTCATCTACTGCGACGGTTACCCGGCCGTAGAACTCTTGGAGATCGTGGCGCCGCAGCCGTAGTGTCGGCTTTCGCGGAGCGAAAGCCGACGATCGTGGGTGACGAACCAGCCGCCGCAAGTTATCTTAAAGGCCCGCCGACAATCGCCTCACGAACTACTCCCCGCCTTGGCGCACTTTGCGACCGAACTCGATCATGTCCAAAGACACGCTTGCTTCTCCGGCCGAGCCCTTGACCTTCACCCAGTGGCTGATCTGCTTCATTGCGGCCATCGGTTTTGCTTTCGACATCTACGAACTGTTGATGTTGCCGCTGATCGCCCGCCCGGCGCTGTTGGAGCTGGGAAACCTGACGCCCGGCACCGACGCGTTCAAAGCGTGGGTTAGCGCCCTGTTCTACGTTCCCGCAATTGCCGGCGGGATTTTTGGGCTGCTGGGCGGTTACTTGACCGACTTGCTCGGGCGGCGGCGCGTATTGACGTGGAGCATTCTGCTGTATGCATTTTCCGCCTTTGCGGCGGGGTTTTCCACGAATCTGTGGATGCTGCTGTTCTTTCGCTGCCTCGTGTTTATCGGCGTGTGCGTCGAGTTTGTGGCGGCGGTGGCGTGGCTGGCCGAGTTGTTTCCCAATCCGCAGCGGCGGGAAGCGGTGCTCGGTTTTACGCAAGCGTTCTCGTCAATCGGCGGCCTGCTGGTGGCGATTGCCGCCGGCGTTTGCGCGGCGTGGGCGGCAGGCAAGCCGGCCCCGCTATTGCTCGGGATTTCGCTGCCGGCGTATCAGCTTCCAGAGGTCCAACTGCCGTCGATGCTCGCTTTCTTGGGAGAGATGAAGCCGAATTTTCCGGATGACTGGCGATACACGCTGATGTCGGGACTCATCCCCGCGATTCCGCTGATCGTGATCCGCCCGTTTCTTCCGGAGTCTCCCGCCTGGCAGAAAAAGAAGGACGCGGGAACGCTGAAGCGGCCGAGCATCGCTGAATTGTTCTCGCCCGAGCTGCGATTCACGACGATCATCACCACGCTGATGTTCACTTGCAGTTTCGCAGCTGCCTTCGGAGCAATTCAGCAAATGCCGCAGATCGTGCCCGGTCTGCCCGAGGTCAAGAAGGAAATCGCCGCTGCGATGGAGAGGGAATTCCCACCGCCAGCGCAGGAAGCGATGAAAACCAAACTTGCCGCCAAAGGCAAGACGAAGGAGGAAATCACCAAGGCGGTCAAAGGCAAGGTCCGCTCCATCGCCGGTCCGATCGAGCAGGCGGAGGCGTCGCACGCCACGAAATGGCAGGAGATCGGCGGCCTGTTCGGCCGCTTCGCTTTGGCGATCTTCATCCTCTACGTCAGCAGCCGCCGCACGCTGCTGCGGATCTTCCTGATCCCCGGGCTGATCGTGATGCCTCTAGTCTTCGGCTGGGCGGCGGTCACCAGCCTGCGCTATCTGGAGATCGGAATCTTCATTGCCGGCTTTTTGACCGTGGCCCAGTTCAGCTTTTGGGGCAACTACCTGCCGCACGTCTACCCGGTTCACTTGCGCGGAACTGGCGAAAGCTTTGCCGCCAACATCGGCGGCCGGTTGATCGGTACGATGTTCTTCGGCATTACGCAGTGGCTGGCCGCGTTTGTTCCAGGAGATTCGGATCCGACTCAGGTCGCCTATGCGGCCGCGGCCGTGGCCACAGCCGTCTATTTCATCAACTTCATCGCCAGCTTCTGGCTTCCGGAGCCAAAGTCAGACACACTGGAGGAGTAGCGTTCGCTCACGACAAGATCATGTTCGAGCATCGTAAGCAGCCGCTTCTTCCCTGGTCGCGTTTCTTTGCTCGAGTCGCGCGGAGCATCGTTGTCACCCTGGCGATCGTGGGCGTGTCGCTGCTGATCGGCAGCAGTGGCTATCATTTCTACGGCGGACTCTCCTGGATCGATGCGGTGCTCAATGCCGCCATGATTCTGACCGGTATGGGACCGGTCGATCCCCTGCGGACTAACGAAGGCAAACTATTTGCCACGTTTTACTGCCTGTACAGCGGGATTGCATTTCTGTCGATGGTGGCGGTCCTACTGGGCCCCATCGTCCATCGGCTCATGCATCAGTTCCACCTCGAGGAAGACGAAGAACGTGACGACGGCTGAGGCACTTTGCTCTCCGCGCCGCGGCAGTGGGCATCTATATTGGGCCAATGCCGCGCGCGCCGAGAAAGGCCGATTCGTCCGCTCCGCTTCGGCAATCCGCGCCCCCGTCCACCGCCACCGATGTGCCACGGCCGCACGAAGCGCACAACTTCTTCCTGATGGTCGTCTACCAGGTAGTGATGCGCACCGGCTGGATCTTCAAGACCGAGAGCAGCATCATGCCGGCAGTGCTCGACGCGATTTCCGGGGCCGGCTGGATGCGCGGCTTCTTGCCACTGCTCAACCGCTTCGGCCAGAGCGTGCCGCCGCTGATGGCTGCCCGCCGCGTCAAGGTGCTGCGCAAAAAGAAGCACGCCTTCATCGCCACCACGACCTCGATGGCACTGATCTTCGCGGCACTCACGGCGATCTTCGTCGTGCCCGGATTCACGCGGAACCCGATCACGCCCTGGCTGTACCTGACGCTGTACGCCCTGTTTTTCATGGCCATCGGCATCAACGCGCTGGCCTACAACACGCTCCAAGGGAAGCTGATCGGCGTCACCCGCCGCGGGCGGCTGCTGATGATCGCCGATACGGTCGGGGCGACGACGGCCATCGTCTGTGCGATCGCACTGTTGCCGCTGTGGCTGCGGGAGACCGAAGCGGATTTTCAATACATCTTCGGCTTCTCCACGGCGCTGTTTGGCCTGGCCACGATCACGTCGTGGCTGCTGAAGGAGGTACCGGACGATCACCAGGAGCCGCCGCGGTCGCTGTGGACGCCGTTCGTCACCGCCTGGCAGACGCTCAAGGCCGATGCCAACTTTCGCCGGCTGGGACTGGTGGCGGCGCTGTTTTCGACGTCGCTGGTCCTGTTTCCGCACTACCAGGCACTGGCTCGCGAAAAGCTGGGGATGGGCTTTGATTACCTGGTGTGGTTCGTTGTGGCGCAGAATGCCGGGACGGCAGTTTTCAGCCTGCTGACCGGGCCGATTGCCGACCGGGCGGGGAACCGGCTTTCGCTGCGGGTGCTGACACTGGCGATCTGCGCCGCGCCGCAGCTGGCGCTGATCCTGGTCTTGTTCGCGGCCCGGAACCCGACCGACCCGTGGTGGCAGACCTTCTACCGCTATTCGTACTATCTGGTCTTCGCGCTGGTGGGGATGACGCCCGTCGCTCAGAAGACACTCAACAACTACACGCTGGAGATTGCCGAGCCGCGCGACCAGCCGAAGTATTTGAGCACACTGTCGCTGTGCATGGCGGCGCCGATCTTTGCGTCTCCGCTCGTGGGTTGGCTGATCGACATTGTCGGCTTTGCCGCCGTTTATCATGGTGTGACGGCGGTGCTGCTGGCCGGAGCGCTCTTGAGCGCAACGCTTACCGAGCCGCGGCATAAAGCGATGGCGACGGAAGTGGTCGCGGGGGACGAGAGCCTGTGATTGCGGATTGCAGATTTAGGATTTGGGATTTGGGACTTCGGTATGATTCGCGGCATCATCTTCGATCTCGACGGCACTCTGGTCGATTCCGGACTGGATTTCGACGCCATGCGGCGGGAGATGGGCCTGCCGGCGGGAATGCCAATACTGGAAGGAATCGCGACGCTGCAAGGCGCCGAAGCGGAGCGCTCGCGGCGGATATTGCACGAGCACGAATGGGCGGGCTACCAGCGGGCGACGCTGTTGCCTGGTGCGGCGGAGCTGCTGGCTTGGCTGCGGGAAAACGATCGGCGCGTCGGCATTGTCACTCGCAACAGCCGCGATGTTTCGCTGGCGACGCTGATGCGTTTGAATGTTGACTGCGACACCGTGCTGACGCGCGACGACGGGCCGATCAAGCCCGATCCGTGGCCGGTGGCTCAGATCTGCCGCCAGTGGAAGGCTCCGCCGCGCGCGGTCGTGATGGTGGGCGACTTTCTTTTCGACGTCGAGGCTGGCCGAGCGGCCGGCACGAGAACGGTGTTACTAGCCGGGGTCGATCCGGCGGCATATCCCAACAAAGAGGGAGCGGACAAGGTAATATCGTCGCTGGCCCAGTGGCGGGAGCTGCTAGCGTGGATGAAAGACCTTCCTTAGCCGGGGGCTAACAGCCCCCGGAGACGACGGTGGCAACATTGTTCCCGGAGTCTGTTAGACTCCGGCTAAGAGCAAGAGCCGAACCGCTCTAGGTTGCTGGCATAGATGGCTGCTAGAATCGCGGCCCGCTCCCCATCGGAACGTAGAGTGGCGTCAAGGATGACCCGCAGTTTCGCTTATTCCTGCGTGCTTTCGGCACTGGTCGCTGGACCGCTGTCCGCGCAGAACCCGACGCGAAATTGCTCACCACCCGCCAGCAACGAGATTCAGAAGTTGTCGGCAGGCGGGGACCAGACCGTCCCGAAGCCAAGTGAAACGAAATCGGTACGGCCCGAAATCTCCTTTCCGCCCGGTATCGAGGTAAACCCTCTGGCGATACTCTTCTGTTTCGGCACGAGCACTCCGCCAATGCAGCCCAAGTGGTTTCCCCTCGATCCCGAAACTCAGCAGTCCTTGGATGACCTCCTCGCAGAGTGGGAAGCAGCGAATTCTCAAGTAGACCGCTTCGAATGTGCGCTGCAGCGATGGCAATTCGAGCCGGTCTTCGGCCCGAAGGACGGAAAAACACCACGATCCTTTGCAACCGGAGTGATCAAGTTCCAGAGACCGGACAAAGCGATGTGGCGCGTTGATACGCTGAAAAACTTCGTCGCTCCACCGAAAGCTGGCGACAAGCCGTCGTATGCCACCCCCAAGGACGAGTTCGGCGAGCACTGGATCTGCGACGGAAAAAGCCTCGTTGAATTCGACTATCGCCGAAAGGCCGTGATCGAACGAACTCTCCCAGCGGAACTGCAAGGGAAAGCCATTGGCGACGGTATGTTCCCGTTTCTCTTCGGACGCAGCGCGGCAGCAATCAAAGAGCGATACTGGATTCGGCCGCTGTCACCGCCAACATGGGTCGCAAACGACTACTGGCTTGAGCTTTGGCCGCGAAAGGCCGCCGATGCCGCGTCGATCAAGTACGTCGTGGCGGTGATCGGGCGAAGCGACATGCGGCTGGCAGCGCTCAGTGTCGTCCCGCCGAATCATGATGCAAAGACAAACCCGGCTCGGGTGGATTACCGATTCACGGATCGTAGAATCGCGCGCAAAGGGGTCACCGATCCGTGGCGATTATGGGAAACGGAGTTCTTCGAGCCCAAGACGCCGACTGGCTGGCGAAACGAGGTTCAGAACCTCGGCTCGAGGGGCTCCGATCCCAGACAACAAACAAGCCCGTTTTGATTCCCTGCGAGGAGCGTCAAGGATGACCCGCACCTTCGTCGGCGCCGCCGTGCTGGCGGCGCTAGTTGCCTCTCCACTGGCCGCGCAAACTTCCAGTTCCGG
>DASRJP010000003.1:0-23039 GCA_035649415.1 Pirellulaceae bacterium
TGGCAAGGGCGGTGCCATGCGCAGTGGGATTCGCAAGGTCTCCTAGCGCAACTTTGGCAAGCGGAGAACGACTTGATGAACGGTCACCAACCCCAGACCGCGACGGGTCGCACCGGCGCGCGCGCCCTGGCCCTGCGCGGCCAACTGATCCTGCTCGGCGCCGCGATGCTGATCGGGACTGGCACGGTGGTTTGGATTGCCTCGGACTTGTTTGCCGCGCCTTCGATCTGGCGCTTTGCAATGGTTGCCGGCGCGATACTCGCAGTCCTGGTGCTCTGTCTGGCGCTGGCGTGGCGATTGGTCGAGCAGTGCCAGGGAATCGTCAACGATCTGGTGGGTGCGCTCGAGCGGGTGGCCGAGGGGGACCTGAGCCACCGCATGGACGAAGCGGGAAATGGCGAGACGCGCCGGGCGGCCAGCGCTTTCAACCTGGCCGTCGAAAACGCCGCCCGCCGCGCGGATCACTTGAAACGATCGTCGCTCAAGCGGGTGCAAGCGGCAATCGACCTGCGGGAGTCGCGCGAACTGGCCACGGCGATTCAGGAAACAGCTCTGGACTCGATCATCACCATCGACTCCCGCGGCGTGATTCTGGCATTCAACGCGGCAGCCGAGGCCACCTTTGGATTCAAGACGTCCGAGGCGATCGGCAAGAGCATCGCCGAATTGATCCTGCCCGAGCGGTTGCGCGAGCCGTATCGTCGTGGTCTGGCGCAATATCTGAAGACCGGGGAAGGGCCGATCCTGGGCAAACGGGTCGAAATGCAGGCTTTGCGCGCCGGTGGAGAGGAGCTTCCCGTGGAAGTGGCCGTCGTCGCCAACCCGCTGCGCGGGTCGGTCTGCTTCACTGCCACGATCCGCGACCTTACCGATCGCAAGCAAGCCGAGAAAGAGCTGGCGCGCGCGGCGATGTACGACCGGTTGACGGGCCTGCCCAACCGGACGCTGCTCATGGACCGGGTGCAGCAGGCCCTGGCCCGGATTCGCCGTTCGCGGGGCATGTTCGCACTGATGTTTCTCGATTTTGACCGTTTCAAGCTTATCAACGATAGCCTGGGACACGACGTGGGCGACGCCTTGCTTTGCGAAATCGCCACCCGCCTGACAAGCGAGCTGCGTTGCGGGGATTCCTTGACTCGGTCGGACTGGGGGACCTCGGCGGCGCGAATGGGCGGCGACGAGTTCGTCGTGATGCTGGACCCGATCTGGCAGCCCGAGGACGCCCTCGCTGTGGCCGATCGGTTGCTGGCAGCGCTAGCGCAGCCGTACCACCTGGGAGCGCATGAAGTCTTCTCCACGGCCAGCATCGGGATTGTGGTGGCTCGGGGGGACTATGAACGTGCCGAAGATCTGATTCGCGACGCTGACACGGCAATGTACGAAGCGAAACGCGCCGGTAAAGCCCGCTATGCTGTCTTCGACGAGGAAATGCGCACCCGAGTGCAGCGGCGCCATTTGCTCGAAAATGAGCTGCGGCGGGCCATCGAAGGGGAGCAGTTCTCGCTGGTGTATCAGCCCATCGTTTCGCTGGAGACCGGCCGGCTGAAGAGTGTCGAAGCTTTGCTCCGCTGGTTGCACCCGGCGCAGGGATACATTTCGCCCGCGGAATTTATCCCCATCGCGGAAGAATCCGACTTGATCCTCCACATCGGCCAGTGGGTACTTAACGAAGCCACGCGGCAGATGGCCCAGTGGGTCGAGCGGCTGGGACCGGCCGCGCCTCCCACGGTCAGCATTAACCTCTCCCGCAAGCAGTTCGCGCAAAGCGACCTCGCGGAGCAAGTCCGCGCTGCGGCCGACAATGTTGACCTGCCGCCGAATCGCATCCAGCTCGAAATCACGGAAGATACGTTCGCCAGCGACGTTCCCACGGCGATTGCCACGATGAACGCCATCAAACGCCTGGGATTCCTGCTGGCGATCGACGACTTCGGCACCGGCTGCTCGTCGTTTTCGTCGCTGCACGAGTTTCCTGCCGACGTGCTCAAACTCGACCGTTCGCTGCTGGTCGATATTGAGACCAGCAAGCAGACGGCAGCCTTGGTTCATGCCCTGGCCATCCTCACCAACAATTTGGGATTGGCAATCGTCGCCGAGGGGGTGGAGCGCGAGTCCGAAGTCGTCATCCTGCGGGAGCTCGGCTGCCATTTCGGCCAGGGCTATTACTTTGCCAGGCCCCTGGCGCCAGACGCCTTTGCCGAGTTCGCTCTGCGGCAAATTGCGGACGAAAGCAGCGTCATTCCCGCCGCATCGCTCGATCGTCGCTGGGCAGAACTGGATTCCCCGTCGGCCAATCTCTGTACGACTAGTGAATGACCCCCTAGCCGCTGCCGGTAGCCCGCGTGCACCATGTGCGCCCTCATCGATTCACTAGTTGCCTCAAAGGCGACTCATCGGCACGGCCATTCGGCCGGATGTCCCCCTACTCCACTCGCCACGCCGTCACCCCTTCCTGCGTCGCTACGATTAAGGCCGGCTCGCCGCCCAGACGGCCGACGGCAATTCCGGTGAGTGCCGACCCGTAGTTCCACGTGTCGGTGAATTCCCCCTCTTCGCTGACGACGTGAATCGAACCCTCGGGAGCGGCAAAAATCCACTCGCCGGGTCGCGCGGGGAGGAGGCTTCCGGACGTGACCGCCTCGATCGGGACCTGATGGATTCCCGGCGGCAATGGGTAGTTCCAATGTTCGTGAAGAGTCGCGTCAAAGCCGACCGCAAACAGGTTCCCTTGCAGATCGCCCGACATACCGATAAATGCCGCCTGCGTCGCGCCGGCAAAGCGCGCGGCCGCGATCCGGGCGATGGGCCATTTGCCGACGGTCTTCCGCGGTTGCTCGTTGCCGAAGCGATTGATGCCCAGGATGGTGCCGTCGTCGCCGGTGAGCAGCAGTCTGGGCTTGTTCACGTCGTCGGCCGGCGCGACGGCGACCGAGACGACGTTGGGAAAAGTTTTATTGCTGCGTATCGGTTTGCCATCCAGCGAAACCGTGTGCAGTCCCGCTTCGCCGACAAAGCCGACAAACAGCGCCAGGCCGTCGCCTCCTTGCAAGTCCGCAAGCTGCACGTCGCATACTGGCGCCGGCGAAAATCCCTCGGGATAAGTCAGCTTCGTCCGCCACTGGTCATCCAGCAGGTAGACGTGCGTATCTAATGGCGCGCTGGCCGCATGCCACAGCTTCCCGTCAGCGTCAACCGCCGTGCGCAGATACGTGACCGCAGCGCCCGGCGGCAGATCGAGCTCATGCCGGTCCAGCAGCTTCCCATTCTGATCGAATTCTGCGACCGCCCGCACGCCATCGCACACCAGCAGCCGCGCGTCGTCCCCGTTCCCAACGACGTAGACGTTCCCCGGAAACTTGAGATCGCGATTTGTCCACAGCTCTTTCAGCTTCAGTTTCTGCGGCTGGCGGCGGGATTTGATCACGGCCTCGGGCAGTTCCGTAACGGCCTGTGGATCCGGGCCGCCGGTGGCCACGAGCCGCTCGTACTCCTGCCGCTCCGCTTCGGCGCGGCTGACGACCTCCGCGGCAATGTCTTCCCCCTTGATGAGCCGTCCGACAATCGACATCAGCTGTGACGCCAGCTCGGGATTGCCGCCGGTTTGGAAAATTTGCACGCGCCCCTGCCCGTCGAGCACGACGATTGTGGGCTGCGCCTCGATGTGAAACACGCTGTCGCCGAACGCCTCGAGGTCGCGAACGACAGGTAGCTCGACCTCCCAGCTCGTTAGCAGTTGCGTCAGGTCCTCGTTGCTCTCGGTCGTCGGGTCGGTGCTGACGGCATAGATGGCGACCTTTTCGCTTTCGGCCAGCTCCTGGCGAAGCTTCGCGACCTCGACCAACGTGGCGCGGCAGGCCGGGTGGTTGCGGTACCAGACCAGCGCGGCGACCTTGCCTGCCAGGTCGTCGCGCGTGACCTTGCCGTCGTCGAGCGTGGTGAAGAAGAAATCACCGGGCTGCTCCCCGAAAAGTTTCGACGGAAGCGGCCGGGGCGGAACGACAAACGTCTTCATCCGTTTTCCGCCGGCGGGAGTTTCGAGTGCAAAGACGCTGTCCTCGATCGGCGCGTTCAAGCGCGGCTCGCGCAGTTCGGCCCACAGCGCCAGTTCGGAGATGCTCTGGTTCTGGGCCAGCTCGGGAACGAGTGCCGCGGCCGGATAATCGAGCTTGCGCAGCAGGAATTCCTGTTTGTCGATCCAGAAGACGAAGGTGCCGCCGGGGGAAGGGACCTCGATGCGGAAGCAATTGATGCCGTCCAGCGTAGCATCGTCAAGCTTCTGGCAGGCGATGTCTTTGCCGAAGGCGGCGGCCAGGCCGCTGGATTCCAGCAGCAGCTCGAGCTGGATCGGCTGGCGGCGGAGTTGGCTGGCGATGATGTCGTAGAGGAGCGGATCGCTGGCGAGGTCTTTGAGCGCGAGTTCCTGCGGCGCCGGCCGGACGAGCACCTGGTTGTCCACGTTGCTCGTCAGCGGGTCTTCGATCGTCGCTTTGAGCTGGCGGCCGTCGCAGCGGCAAACGGCCTGGAACGCATCAAGTGCCAGCTTATTCGGCCGCGCGAAGCGGACCGACGACTTCCACTCCTGGTCCATCGTCTGTCCCTGCTGCACATAGTGTAGCCGAACGACGGCCTCGTCGGCGTAGGATTTCGCCCCGCGGTAAGTCTCCAGAAGCCGTTTGAGGATTTGCTGGGCAGTCAGCTCCGCGGCCGATTGCGCGCCGGCGCCCTTCGTGTCGCTTTTGGCCGGCGCTGGCGGTCCCCAGCCGCAGCCGGCCAAAGCGGCCAAAAGTAACGCAACGATGGTCCATCGCGTCGCATGCATGCTCGGATTTCTCCCGATGTTCTGACTTTTCACACTCCACTCCATTGTGCCGCAGATGACCTGGGGCGCAAACGTCAAACGGCGCGTGCCCGGACGGGCGGCAAGGCCGTTGACCGCTGGCTGTGGCGATTTCTATGATTCCGAAGGTTTTTTCAGCGATGGAGACACAATCATGAAAACGCCCTTGCCATGGCTCGGCCAGTACGAGGCGCTGACCGGCGGCGTCGGCTGCGTGGACGTGAGCGCACGGTCGCGGCTGGAGCTGTGCGGGGAAGACCGGGTGCGGTTTCTCAACAGCTTCTGCACCAACGACATTCAGAGGCTGGCTGCTGGCAACGGCTGCGAGGCGTTCGTCACGAGCCACCAGGGGAAGACGGTTGGCCACATATTCGTCTGGTGCACGCCCAATGCATTACTGTTGGACGCCGTGGCAGGGCAGGCGGCCCCATTGATCGTTCACTTCGACCGTTTCGTCATCTCCGACGACGTGACGTTTCACGATCGGACGGACGCTACGTTTGAACTGCTCGTGGCCGGGCCGCAAGCACGTGAGCTGTTGTCGCACGCCACTGGGACTAACGTGGCCGAGACAATGTGGAACCATCAGGCCGCGGCAATTGCCGGGCAAGACGTGCGAGTGTGTCGTGTCGATTTCCTGCGGCCGGACAGTCATTTTGTGGTTGGTCCCCTCGCGGGTAGGGACGCCGTCCGCGATGTGCTACTAGCAGCGGGAGCCGTGCCTTGCGGAGCTGAGGCAGTCGAAGCGGTGCGCCTAGAATCAGGAATACCGCTCTTTGGCAGCGACATTACTGACGAGAACTTGCCGCAAGAAATCCGCCGCGATCCGCAGGCGATCAGCTTTACCAAGGGGTGCTATCTAGGGCAGGAGACGGTGGCCCGGATCGACGCAATGGGTCATGTGAACCAGTTTCTCGCTGGCGTACGATTTGAAGCCGCTGGCAACGCGATGCCAGCAGCTGGCGCCGAGCTGCGCAGTGGCGACAATGTTGTCGGCCATGTGACCAGTGCCGCCTGGTCTCCTCGGCTGAAACAGCCGCTGGGGCTGGCCCTGATTCGCCGTGCGTTTGCGTCGCCGGATACGCGGCTCGATTCGCCGTCTGGCCAGGCGGAAGTCGTTTCGCTGCCACTGGGGCCTTGAGCTGCCGCCAGCAGCAGGCTGCTAGCGTCCGAAAACTCTTCGCCGGTTGCCAGGTTTTCTCAACCGGAACTGTCGGCATAACCGACATAATCGCTAGATTCGGTTCCCCCTGGGCGGTAACGCTGCGCCGTGCGGATCGCCCCTTGCTGGAAGGTCAACATGCATCGGCACCACGGCATTCTTCTGCAACTCCTGTGCGGCCTGGCCGTGAGCGTAGTCGCGTCGGCCGGTTTCGGACAGAATCCGGAGTTCCGCGCTCGCATGGCCGCCTGGCAGCAGCCCCAGGCAGTGCGGGCCGCTCCGCCGGCCGGACAGGCTGCCGCGCCTGAGTCAATTCACGCGGAGCCGTACTACGAAGAAATCGGTCCGGGGCTCGCGGCAGGCGGCTGCGGCAATTGTGCCTGCGACGGCGCTTGCGGCGGCCAGTGCGATGGCGGCTGCGTCGGCGGTTACTGCGGCCTGCGAGGTTTTCACAGTATCGACCGTGATCCGGCCTGCGACGCTTGCAAGTCGTGCCGCCCGCCGATGTGGTGGCTGCGGACGGACGGTCTGTTGTGGTGGCGGAAAGGGCGCGATTTGCCCGTACTGGTGGTCAGCAACACCGAGGCCTCGAGCGATCCCGGCGAGATCGTATTGTACGGCGGAGAGATTGTGAGCGGCTCGCCTCAAGGCGGCTTCCGGCTCGACATCGGGACGTGGCTGGATGCCGAGGAGTGTCTGGGAATCGGCGGGCGATTCTGGGGACTGGGGGAAGAGCGCACACGGTTTCATGCCGATGCCGACACGCTTCCCGACCAGACAATCGAGCGTCCCTTCATCGACGCGGTTACCGGTCCGGAATCGTTCATCGTGTCCGATCCGTTCACACCGTTTGCCGGCAGCATTGATGTTGTCACGACTTCGGAGGTCCTCGGGGCCGACGCCTACGCCCGCATGGCCTGGTGCCGACTATGCGATTTTCGCGTGGATCTGATTGCCGGCTACCAGGTCACGCGAATCAACGAGTCGCTGCGGATCGACACCGATATTCCGGACAGTCCCCTGGGACCGAACCGCGCGTTCGATCAGTGGGTCACGCACAACGAATTCCACGGCGGCTCGATCGGCTTTTTGTATGAATCGTGCCGCGGCTGCTGGACGACGACCTGCCTATTGAAAGTCGGCCTGGGAAACATGCGGCAGACGGCCGAACTGGTGGGTCGCGAAAACGGGGTCCCGGTCGGCCTGCTGGTGGAAGAGCCGATCACGGTCACGCGCGACAAATTCGTCGCGGTGCCCGAGCTGGACGTTGCCTGGTCGTACGCGATCAACCCTTGCTGGAACTTGAACGTCGGCTATTCCTTGATGTACTGGAGCAACGTCGCCCGGCCCGAGGCGCTGATCGATGAAGTCGTCGGCAATGACATATCGCTCGTGTTCCGCGACGAGAGCTTCTGGGTGCAGGGACTGACGGTGGGGGCGAATTGCCGGTTTTAGCGATCGGCAACTAAAATGGAAAGCTCTCATCCAACCGCGCGGCCGACAGCTCCGCCAGGAACTTTCCCAGCCGCTCCGCCAGCAGGTCGAGCATTCTTTTCGCTTTGTCCGCGCTGGCCTTGTGCGGATAGCCACTCCCGCTGTTGGTCGTCAGGAGATGCCAGGGGCGCGTGATTGACACCCAGCCGCGGTTGATTGCGTCGAAGCGGGTCTTGGCCGTGGCCCCGTCGTCGGCCGCCAGCGAGCCGTCGGCCTTCTTTGCCACCAGGTGCGGATGCGAGTAGAGCATGAACGACGTCTCCATCTCCCCTCCGTGGTCGTCGTCATGCTCGAAAATTTTTGGATATTCGTCGGCCAGCACGGTGTACCAGTTGCAAAGAAACAGGTGGCCATCGATCTTGTCGGCCAGTTCCCTCAGCAGAGGCTTCATCTCGTTGCCGCCGTGGCTGTTGAGCAGCACGATCTTCCTGACGCCGCTGTTGACGCACGACTTGACGACGTCAGTGACAAAGGCAAACAGCGTCGTCGGATCGACATTGATCGCCAGCGGCAGCCGAGCCATGTTCGTTTCCGTGCCATAGGGGACCGTCGGAAGCAGGACCACTTTGCCGCCCAGCTTATGAGCCGCTTCGCAGATCCGCTCGCCGACGATCGTCCCCTCGAACAGGTCAGTGCCGTAGGGCAGGTGCAAGTTGTGCGGCTCGGTTGCCCCCAGCGGCAGTACGGCCACTTCGTAGGGATTGGCTTTGGTGTAGGCGTAATTGGCTTCGGCAAGGATGTAGGGACGCATGCGATTTCAGATTTCGAGTTTCAGATTTGGAATTTGAGCCTGGGCAGCGACAACTTCAGGTTCTGCAGCCCCGCCGGCGTGATCTTCGTACCTGTCGTCTCGAGTGTTTCCAGCTGCTTCAGCGTCTTGAGATGCGTCAGGCACTTGTCCGTCAGCGGCGAGTTCGTCAGATACAGGACTTTCAGCTTCTTCAGATTCGTCAGCGGCGCTAAAGCATCGTCGCTGATTTTCACGGCGGACAGGTCCAGCTCTTCCAGCTCTTTCAGACCGCCAATCATTCGCAAGGACGCATCCGAAATCCTGGTCCCTTCCAAAAAGAGTTGTTTGAGCTGCCGAGCGTCCTTGACCAGCGCCAAACCCTCATCGCCGACTCTCGTCAATGACAAGTCGAGCCATGCCAGGTTTGTGCAGCCGGCCAGATGCTTCATTCCCGCGTCGGTGACTGCCGTCCGTCCGAGCGACAAATTGCGAATAGCCGCCGGCTCGATAATCGTCGCCAGATCGGCGTCGGTCACTTGCAAAAACTGCCGGTAGCCCTGGTCGAGCGCTGGATATTCGGTTTTCGTCAGTGTGGAGAGCGTTTCGCCATTGTCGGTCTGCTCGTACACGGCGCGGAAAAAGCGCGTCGTCGGCTCGGCATACTTGCCACCTTCACCGTCGCGCAAATAGTGCGTCAGACCGGCCGCATGGGCGTACAGCTTGCGAATGTCCTCATGCTGCTGCACTTCGTCCCGCCCCAGCGTCGCCAGCTTGGCCAGTGGGATGGAGAAATCGCCCGACAGCGCCCGGTAGCGGGCAAACTGCAAGCGATCGGCATCGAAGCCACCGATCGTCCAATAGCCCTCGTGCCGCGTCAGCGACTCCATCCACAGCGCCACTCCTTCAATGATCCAGAAGTTTTGCTCCTTGCCCGGCTCCTCGACTGCCCCCTCCATTTCCTGGAAGAGCTGGTGCGTTCCCTCGTGGAACCAGGTGGGAATTACGGTCGAGTCGCCGCCGTAGAAATAGGCCGTCTGGTCCTGCGCGCGGTAGATGCCGGTGGTCAGGTCGATTTTCGGTTCGGCCTCGACCAGTTGGGTGGCGTATTCTTGCCGATTCTTGAACAGCACCACCTTGAGCTTCGCTTCCTTCCTCAGCAGCGGCTCGTTGCCGCCGCTCATGCGGTGCTTGAGCCCGTCGGCATTCGTCCAGTAGGAAAAAAACGCCTGGCGCCAAATCGTGTGCAGATCCTCTAAGTGGCGGGCCAGCTCGAGCGCTTCTTTGGCGCTGTGATTGGTCTGGATCGTGTAGTTCTCAGTTTCCAGCCGCCAGTAGGTCCGCCGCCGCCAGCCGAAGAGCGGATGGTCGAGCGTGACGACGCTCGCTCCCTTGCCGTACGGACTGCTCCAGCCGCCAGATGGCAGCTTTTCGTAACCCAGGATGCGACGAGCTCCGGCATGGTCAGGGTCCTCGTGCAGGACTTCAAACAGCAGTCGATAGGCCTGGGCTGGTCGATCGGCGGCCAGTTCGCTCTTGGCCTCTTCAAACAGCCGCGCGGCCTGCTCTCGCCGCAGTTCCACGAAGCTCGCGTGCCACTGCTGAACGGTTTCCGCGGCGTTCTTGGCAGGAGATGTCGGATCAGCCACTTCCGGCACAAAGAAGTATTGGCGGCCCGGGTGGCGCGGGATGACCCAGCGGCGGGTAAGTGCCGCCTGCCGGGGCAGGTTAAGCTCGTCGCACTTGCTCGCCAGCTCGGCGAGCTTTTGGGCAAATTCTGCGTCGGCTGCCTTTCGCTCGTCCTGGCCGCCGCCCAGCGCAGCGGATGCAACGATCGCCAATAGTATGATCGCGCCTGCGCACGGCCGTACGCGACGACAAGAAAACCGTTCGCGGAGGCACCTGGTAATCATGACTTCCGCGAATCGTCACCCGCCTATGGATTTTCGAATACACTGGCCGCGCCGGAGATTCAGTGTACTCGCGCCAGACTGCGGCCAACAGTCGCGAACCGGGCGGGCATCTCTCGTGTCGCATCAGCCCAGGAGGACGAGCCATGAATTACGATCGTGACGACGCTGTATCCGCCTTGCTTGCGGCAGCGGCCCAGGAACTCGATGACGCCCGAGAGCGGATTCATCACTGCCTCGAACAGCTCACGGACGAGCAGGTTGGACGCCGCCCTTCGCCCGGCATGAACAGCATCACCAACCTGCTATTGCACCTCTGCGGCAATCTGCGGCAGTGGATTCTCTCGGGCCTCGGCGGTCAACCCGATGTCCGCAACCGGCCACAAGAATTTGCCGATCAGGTACCCATTACGAAATCGGAGCTGCTGCGCCGGCTGGATGAGACCGTGGCTGAGTGCCGCCAGACGATCCTTGGCCTGTCACCGGCGGAGCTGACGCGCGTCCGCCGCATTCAGGCTCACGACCTGTCGGCCGCCGCGGCACTGTGGGACTGCATCCCGCACTTCCGCGGCCACGCGCAGGAGATCATTCACATGACGCGGGGGATGCTCGGGGACAAGTATCGCTTTGCTTTTGTGCCGCAGACGCGGGAGCAGGGCGGGCCGGTATAACCCTGCTCCCGCTGTGATTACGAAACGCAGACGGTAAGCGGTGTCAGTTCAGCTCCTCGTTGGCACGCTTGCCGATGACTCGATCGTCCGCGGCCGCGACGAACCAGTCGCGGTCGGCCGCGCCTACCAGCGTGTCGATGGCCCCATCGTCCTGCACGGTGGTGCTGTCTAGCTTCGGCAATCCGCCGTCGCCGGTGCGCAGCTTGCTCACCCGCACGCTGTAGGGGTCGGTGGAAGTCCACTCAGCCAGGATTTGCAGCAAGGCCGCGGTGCTCGTGTCGTGCGCCGTCGAACCGCCGATGAGCAAGTCGTCGCCGGTCCCGCCGAGGAGGACGTCTGCCTCTGCACCGCCAATCAGCACGTCTCGGCCGGCAAAGCCCAGGAGCAGGTCGACGCCCGCGCCGCCAAGCAGGATGTCGTTGCCGCGCCCACCGCCAAGGAGATCATCTCCCGCTCCGCCGTCCGCGATCGTCGGGATCGAAATGCGGCCGACGATATGGAAATGGTCATCCCCCGCCAGTCCGGCGAAGCGAATGGTTTCCACGTCTGTCACCGCGAACGTGCCGATCTGCTGACCGCCGGCCGTGACAATGATCTCCTGCTTCTTCGGCTGGAGTCTCGCCAGGACGTGGTCATCGTTGCGGCTGCCGGTGATGACCAGATTGCCGTCAGCATCGAGCGCCGCCGAAACTGGATTGGTCCCTTCTGGATTGGAGGTGATCTTGCCGAACAGCCCGTGCGTCTCATCGTCGGGACCGGCGGCGTAGTACAGCGTCGTCGCGGTCCCCGCGGTACGGCCATTGCCAAAGACCAGCCCCCACAAGCCATCTATCTCGAGCGGCTTGCCGGGCGCCTGGCTCAGCGTCCCTTCGAGCGCGCCGGTCGCGGCATCGTAGGCATGAATTCGGCCGTCGCCGAAATTTCCTAAGAGCAAGTCGCTGCTAAAGTCGCCAAAGTCTGTCGGAGCAACGACCATGGCCCACGGCGCGTTCAGCTCACCCCCGGTGATCAGCCGCTGCAAAAGAGCGCCGTTTGTATCGAAGACGTTGACAATTCCCAGCCCAGGGCCGGTGACCTCCTCCCCTTCGTCATCCTGCAAAGCATAGCTGACGTAGAGCTTGCCGCCGATGTTTGCCACGTTGAAGGGTGAATAGCCCTCCGGCAGATCGGGATCGGTGAATGACCCGGCCAGCGCGGTCAGGTGGAAGTCTTTATCCAGAACATCGATCTCGCCATGGGCGAAATCCGCCAAATAGAGGAAGTTGCTCGTGCCGTTATTGGCCAGCGCAATGCCGGTGTAGACGGCACCATCGGTCGCCGAAAACGCTGGTTGCGCGCTGGTAGCCGGCGGCACCCCCGGATTCCAGCCTGTAACGTTTCCAGTCTCCGATGCGAAGATGAATATCGCCGCGCGGCTGGTCGTGCCGTTACTCACGACGAAGTCCGTCGTGGGATTGAAGACCTGGCCCGTGGGCGAGCCGCCTGGAATGGTGACCTCCAGAGCCGCCTTGGAAAACGGACCACCGTTGACGTCGCCAAGATAGAGGTCGCTAAGCCCCGCGCCCTCGGAGGAGACCCAGAACGCGCCCCCCGTGGGACTGAGCGCGATACCCCACCCATTGACGAGATGGGGGTCGAGAATCGGCGCCACACCCGGCTGGTCGGAGACCAGGTCGGTCGCCAGATAGGCTGTTGCCAGAACGCAGCGACTTTCCAAACTTTCCACCAGCAACCGCAGCCGCCTCTTTTGGGGACGGACTTGAGAGGAGCGAGCCAATGCCTTGGCCGCGGAAAGCAGATGACGAAACATACGGCACCTCCAGAAAGATGGGATGCCGCGAGCGGCCAGTCGGGCGCAACTTGCGCTTGGGAGTCCGCCCACGGCGGAGGAAAAACGCGGGCGAAGGGGAGCACAACGCGTGCCTGTGCGAAACCTGACGCAAACGTAAGAATGTTTGGCGCAGGATCGACCAAAACCGAAGCGTTTTTGAACAGCTGCATTCCTGGTGATGGTGACCTATCCACGAGTGTTTAAGCGATCGCAACCGGATGCCCGACAGTTTGTCAGGTGGGCCTTGACTTTGATTGACGCGCCACCAACGCTCCGAGTAAAGTAGCTGGGATCAAAGCTCCGATCGATCTAGGGATCAAAAATGAACAAACGGCAATTTGTGGAATCGAAGGACGACTTTTCCTATCGCGACACGGTGACCGAAATCATTCAGGCCGGAGTCTTGAGCGGGTACTTTGCGCTCGGACTCCCGCTGAAGCGGCAAAAGCTAAAGGAATACGTTGATAAGCGATTCCCATCCAAAGGACCGGGGCAGCCAATCAAGACGCCTGAGTCGTTGACCATGGCGATTCGCGAAGCGCTCGTAATCCTTCGCGAGAGACGGCTTGTTAGCATTGTGCCCAAGCAAGGAACCTATCCGCGATTGCTGAGTGAAGACGAGATTCTGGAGATACAAGAGACGCGACGCGTGCTGGAGCAGTTTGTCGCGCGCCACCTTGCCCAGATGGCAGACGTTGACTTGACCGAGTTGACGAGGCTCAACCGGACGATGCGACGGTTGGCAGATGCGCATCCGCGAAGTGACGATGACTTGATCAAATTCGTAACCTTGGACGATCAATTCCACCGCGGACTAGCCGAACTCGCGGGATTTGGAACTACAATTGCGCCGATCCTTGGCGACTTGCGAAGTCGCCTCCGACTAGTCGCTCTGCCCAGTGCCAAGTCCTTCAGGGGGACGACCGTAGACGAGCATGAAAACATCCTCAAGGCGATCCGAAAGGCATCACAGCGCGACCGGACTGAGCTCAGCGAAGTTGACCAGGCAGTCGAGAATCACTTAACGAAGGCACTCGACCGTTGGAAATGGCGCGTGGGGCGTAACGTTCCGGATTCGGCCGACTAGGCGCCGCTACTGCAAGAGACGGTGCTTTCGTGCCAAGCTGCGAATGACGTAGGGCGACTCCGGTATCGAACGTGAACCGCGGATCCTGCGATCCCACTAAATTCGCTTTTCAAGTTTTCTTCTTGACCATACCCTGTGATCAAAGCTAGAATCTTGGCACCGATCCCTCGTACCGAACTGCGGAGATGAAAAATTCGGACGGAATTGATGCCGTCCAAGCGCCAAAGGCGCCGGCCAAGCTACGGTTAGCTCGTTCCCGTCCCGGGTCCTAAAGGCCGTTCCGGCAAGATTTGCCGGAGCGGTCTTTTTTTTTGAGGTGCTATCCCGATTCATCGGTTGCTGACATTCTTCGCCGAGGGTGTCGATTATGCCAACTTACGCGAATGGGTCTCGTCCGGCGCCCCCCTGGTTTCTTGTCCTCGGGCTTTTTATCTTTCTCGCGATGCTTCTGGCTGCGGTCTGGGTACTCTGCGCCCTAAAGGAAGAGTTCTTCCATGTTCCGGATGACGTGCCGACATGGGCCAAGTGCGCATTGTGGCTGTTGCATCTCGCCCTCCTGTCGCTGATCCTGCACGAAGCATGGAAGCTCGCCTTACTGCTAATCTCTCGTGCATGGGAGCTCTTCCTGCGGATTTTTGACGATTCGCCCAATACCTCGGAATCGGACGATTCGCCAACTCGCAGCGATCCAGGTGGATCGCCAGCAGCACAATCGCAGTACAAGAATCATCGTCGTCCCACCAGGCCCTGGTGGTGGAATGAGCGTGAGCGACGCGAGCGACGCAACTGGTATCGTCGGGTCACTCGAGCACATTAGCCTAGTCCTTCTCAAATGCCGCGTCGAACGCCCGGCCGCTGGGTGCGAAGTCCTTTGAGCGAACGAACTGGCACGCCTCGCGAGCACCGAATTCGCGCTCCATGCCGCTGTCTTCCCACTCAACGGAGAGCGGCCCCTGGTAGTTCACCTGATTGAGGGCGCGGATGATCTCCTCGAAATTCACCGTGCCACGCCCCGGGCTGCGAAAGTCCCAGCCGCGGCGCGGATCGCCGAAG
The DNA here is from genome assembly GCA_035649415.1 of Pirellulaceae bacterium. Lineage (GTDB taxonomy): Bacteria > Planctomycetota > Planctomycetia > Pirellulales > Pirellulaceae > DATKDU01. The sequence goes on from DASRJP010000003.1 coordinate 14,773, forward strand.
TTAATGTGGCTGGCCAGGATGCCGGTTTTGCCGTTGAGCGTGACGATCGCATCCTTGACGTGCATGTGGTAGATGCGGTCGGGGAACGCGCGGATGAACTCGACCGGATCGATTCCTTGCCAGTGCAAGTGACTCGGATCGAAGTTGAAGCCGAACTCTTTGCGATGCTTGAGGGCCGCCAGCGCCCGTTCGGCGGTGTAGATGTCAAACGCGATCTCGGTCGGATGGACTTCTAGCGCGAACTTCACACCGCACTCGGCAAACACGTCCAGAATCGGGTTGAATCGATCGGCAAACAGTTTGAAGCCGTCGTCGATCATCTTCTCCGGCACTGGCGGGAAACTGTACAGCAAATGCCAGATGCTCGAGCCGGTAAAGCCGTTGACCACACTGACGCCAAATCGCTTGGCGGCGCGGGCCGTGTTCTTCAGCTCCTCGGCTGCTCGCTTGTTGACGCCGTCGGGCTTGCCGTCGCCCCAGACGTGCGGGGCCGAAAAAAGGATGGACTTGTGCCGCTCGTCAATAACGTCGCACACCGCCTGACCGACGAGGTGCGCACTAATCGCATGACACTGGAGCCCATGCTTGTCGAGCAGCTCGCGCTTCCGCCGGCAATAACCATCGTCCGACAGGGCCTTATCGACCTCGAAATGATCCCCCCAGCAGGCCAGTTCGATGCCGTCGTAGCCGAACTCCTTGGTCTTGCGAGCCATCGTTTCCAGCGGCAGATCGGCCCACTGGCCGGTGAAGAGCGTGACGGGACGAGCCATGAGGCAGCCTTTCGTGATGACGTGAGAGAGGTTTTCAATTGCCGCCAATTCAGGCGGCCAGGTGCGAACCGCAGGGCGGCATATCGGTCCTGGTGAGCAGGAATGTGGTATTTTGGCGACTGGATGGCCAGCCTGCAACTGTTCCTTGCACGGCGGCGAATCGGTCAGGTATATTTGTAGAAGTTTGTGCGACGGTAGCTCAGTTGGTAGAGCACTAGCTTCCCAAGCTGGATGTCGCGGGTTCGAATCCCGTCCGTCGCTCTGGATGACAGCCCGCTGTCGAGATTGACGGCGGGCTGTTTCTTTTGACGCCGCTGCAACTTAGTGCGTCGCTGATCCATTCTGAATTAAATCGCAGTATTTCTCGGCCGAGTTGGTGATCGCGCGGAGGAAGACGAGCTTCCACCGAGCAGGGGGGCGTCCAAGTACCAATCGACTCGCCGCCGGCTAACGAACAGCCGGCATTCGAGTGCCGATCTCGCAGCACTTTGTCGAGAAAAGGTGCAAGCCGACCATGCGAAGGATCAGCAGATTGAGCGCCACAGGCACCAGCGCTCCCAACGGCAGCAGGAGCAGGAAAACCAGTTCACTCGGGCTCTGAGCTTGTTCGCTACGCATCGCCACCGTGGCCACGTATCCGAGCGCGCCAGCGAGGATCAGGCCCAGAGGCGGGGCTAGCCATGCAATGAAATTCCGATGTTTGGACAGTATCAGCCAAGTGACTGGCGCTGCGACGAACACCGTCATGGCCGCCAACAGGGCAGCCGTCGTGGCCAGGCCGGCGGCATCGTCATTCGGCGCGATAGCGTCCATGGTTCGATACACGACCAATGGCAGCGTGGCCAGGAAGATGAGCGCCAAGTAGTGCCACAGCCGCAATTGCATGCGCCCTCCGGCTTCCGCAGCGTGATAGGCCGAATCAAAATCGATCCTCCAGCCGGTCAGCCAGCGCACTGGCGCGAGAACAAGCTGCGACAGAAGCACAATCAAGAGCGAGACTCCAATGCATATGGTCATCACCATTCCCCAATCCTCGCCGATTCCAATGGCGGCATTGATCGCCCCCAGGAGGACCGCGAGCAATACCATGGCGAATCGCAGGAGCGTGGACAGGCCGCCGAATGCAAGCCAGAGGGAGGCCAGGTAGAGCTGTCCGATACAAAGACCGATCATGCCGGACTGAACGGCGTCTGCCCACAAGCCGGTCGCGTTATCCTGAAATCGGATCAAGGAGCGCAAGATGGGCCAGGCTACCGCGACGTTGGCGACGACGAATCCCGCAAAGACCCAGGAATGCCACTGGGTCCACCAGGCGGGGACGGATATATTGCCAGCGGCAACCAGGCCCTTCGCTGTGACGCCCGCATCGTTGCTGTCGATTACTGTGATGCTCATGGAATGGTCTCCGGCCGGCATTTTTGCATATTGGTGGAGAAAGAAGGAAGAGCACTCTTTGTCAGGTGCCTGACCGACTGCTGTGACAGATTTCGGACGCAAATTTCCTGAGCGCCCGCCAACCGCCAACGAACAACAGGAGACAAGACATGGGGTCAATATCCAACGCCTGGACCGGCATAGTTCTTGGTGGGCTGTTGCTCGTCGGTGATTGGCCCGCCACCGGCCGGGCTCAAGAGCTGCCAGAGGAGGAACGAGCCGCTGGCTTTATCAGCCTGTTCAACGGTCAGGACTTCACAGGCTGGCGGTTCGGCGACGAGTCGCCCCCCAAGGAAGTGCCTGCCAACTGGAAGATTGAGGAGGGGGTGATCAAAGTTACCGGCGGCGGCAAGCCATATCTCGCTTCCGCGCGGGAATACGGCAACTTCGAATTGCGCCTGGAGTGGCGGGGACTCAAGGAGAAGTACAACAGCGGACTGTTCCTTCGCAGCGGCAAAGACGTAGGCAGCAACCAGATCAACCTGGCCCACAAGGGCGAGGGCGCGTTCCTCGGCGGCAAAGTGCAGGGAGCCAAGAGCGTCGGCGACTTGCAAAAGCCAGCCGGGGAATGGAACGAGTGGCGGGTTCTGGCCGTCGGCGAGCGTCTTACGCTCTGGTGCAACGGCACGCTGGCCTGGGAGGCAACCGGTCTGACTCCGGAGAAGGGATACCTCGGCCTCCAGGCGGAAGGTGCCGCCATGGAGTTCCGCAATATTCGCATCCGCGAGATCAAGGAGTAGCAAGCCCAAGCCCGCAGCCGGTCGATCTGACGAGCCCACCTGGAAACGGCCGAACGGAGTGAAATGAGCAGACAGTCTTCCAAAAGGCCGCCGGATCGGCTGACAAGGTGCATAAAGTCAAACAGCGGTTGCCAGGGGCTGCATTGCTCTTCCAGATTTCGCCGATATATCATGGCCCCAACGTTTATCGCGGAGCGCAACCATGAATCGCTGCCATGGCACATTCGGCCGGCGAGACTTTGTCCGAACCGGATTGATCGGGCTTTCGTCGCTGGGGCTGACTGATCTACTGCGACTGGAAAGCCAGGCCGCCCGGAGCACTTCCAGCGCGAAATCCATGATTCTGCTCTGGCTGTGGGGCGGCCCCAGCCACATGGAAACGTTCGATCTCAAGCCCGAAGCGCCAACCGAGTACCGAGGTGAGTTTCGGCCGATTCCGACTACCGTGCCAGGAATCGAGATCAGCGAGCATCTGCCGAAGCTGGCCCGGCTGGCGGACAAGTTCGCGATTGTCCGATCCCTGCACCACGATAGCCCCGGCCATGTGAATTCGACGCACACCATAATGACCGGCTACCATGGTGAGACGATCGAAACACCGCCGTTTGAGCCCAAATACCCCGATGCGCGGGCCGTGATTTACAAATCGCTGGGACCCCGCTCACCGCAAGTTCCGCCGCACGTCGCGCTCCCCGCGACCAAGTACTTTGGCGGCGCCTATCTCGGCAAGCAATTCGACCCGCTCGTCGTCTCGGGGGACCCAGGAAGCAAGGACTTCCGTTCCCCCGTTGTGGCCGTCGAGGAGCTGCTTCGTCCCCGTTTTTCGCAGCGGGTGAACCTGCTTGAGCAGCTCGACAGCTATCGGCGCTTGGTGGATTCCACCGATGCCGCATCGGCGCTGGACGAATTCCAGCGGCAAGCAAGCACGGTGCTGACCAGCGACGCCACGCGGCGGGCGTTCGACCTCGCCGCCGAGTCCCCGGCAACGCATGAGAGGTACGGCCGCCACGTGGTGGGCCAACGGTGTCTGTTGGCTCGGCGGCTGGTGGAGGCGGGCGTCCGACTCGTCACCGTGGATTTTTCAACCGTCCCCGGTCAGAAGGCCTTCAGTTGGGACGACCACGCCAGCGTGTGGAATATCTTCGAGCAGATGAAAATCCGACTGCCGGTCCTCGATCAGGTAGTCTCCGCGCTGATCGAGGATATCTACGAAAGACAACTGCAAGACGAGGTCCTGCTCGTTGCCATGGGAGAAATGTCCCACACACCTCGGCTGAGCAACTTCAACGGCCAGCCCGGCCGCGAGCACTGGGGACAGACGATGTCGGTTTTGCTGTCTGGCGGTGGATTGCGAATGGGCCAGGCCGTCGGCGCTACCAGTGCCAAGGGGGACGAACCGGCCGAGCGCCCGCTGTCGCCAAATGATTTGCTTGCCACCTGGTATCACGCCTTCGGCATTCCGCAGGATCTCTCCTTCCGCGACTTCGCCGGTCGTCCCACGCCCGCGCTGCCGCACGGCAAGCCAATTGCCGAACTCATCTGATCCGCTTCCGAACGCTTTCCTGGGTTGGTGAGACGATGGCCAAGCGACAGCCGCCGGGGCACCTTACTCCCCGCTCCCGAGAGGTGCTTCAGCTGGTGGTAAACTCGGTCGCGCTGGGGACCCATGATGACCAGGCCGAAATTGGCGGCGAAGACGATTGGGACAACGCAGTGTCCCACACTCAAGACCAATTCCACGGCCGCGGCAATTGCGCGGCGTTGACCAGCCGCTCCGCCGGCCAGCGGCGCTGGTAAAGATCGACGATGGTCTGCGCAGCCATCTGCGCCATGTCCTCGATCGCCTGCTCGTCGATTCCGGCCACGTGCGGTGACAAAACTAGATTCGGCGCGGACAGTAAGGGCGATCCCAGCGGCGGCTCGCGCTCGAAGACATCCAGGCCGGCGGCCGCCACTTTCCCCGCCTGGAGCGCCTCGCACAACGCCGCTTCATCGACTAGCGATCCCCGCGCGGTATTGATCAGCACCACGCCGGGCTTCATCCGGGCAATCGTCTCGCGGCAAATCAACCGAGCCGTGCGATCGGTCGCGGCCGCGTGCAGGCTGATGGCGTCGCTGCCCGCCAGCAGTTCCTCGAACTCGACCAGGGCGACCTCCCGCGAATCATCCGGTGTGCTGTTCAGAAACGGGTCGTAGGCGAGGCATCGCATGTCGAACGCGGCGGCTCGGCGGGCCACGGCTCGGCCGGTCCTCCCCAGCCCGATGAGGCCCAGCGTCTTGCCCCGCAGGGCATACGACGGCTGGCGGCCAAATCCGCCGGCGGCGACGGTCGCATGCCCAAGGACGATTCGCTTCGCCACCGCCAGGAGGAGCGCGAAAGCATGTTCGGCAACTGCCTCATGATTCACGCCGGGAGTGCAAGCGATGGCAATGCCGCGGGTGGTCGCAGCCGCAATGTCGATGCTGTCGTAGCCCACGCCGGTCCGCGAAATGACCCGCAGGCGTAACGCTCGCTTCAGGACATTCTCCGTGTAAGGTTCGGTGCTGGCGATCGTCGCATAGGAGTCGCCAATCTCGGCCGCCAGCTCCGATTCCGTGAGGACGCGCCCGCCGGCGGCCGGAAAGCGGACAGCAAATCCGGCCGCTTCCAGGATCTCGAGGTAAGCGCCCGGTTGCTGGAAAAGAATCGGCTGGCAAACCAAAACCGTCGGGGTCATCCGCGGGTCTCCTCCGCCGATTGCTGCGCCCGGCCGAGGCATTCCATCGTCGGCAGCACTGTGGCCAGATCGTACTCACATTCTTCGCCGGTTCGCCAGGCCTCGAGCAGCTCGCGGCTTTGAACCGACAAGTCCACGATCGATGCTTCAGGAGTGAGCTCCTGGCCCGCTTCATTCGTCAGCCGGCCACCTTCGATCGTCAGCACGTCTTCGTGGCCAATGAACTTGAGCTGCCAGACCAGGTGCTCCACGTTGTAACTCAGCGAGTGAGTGATCAGTTCCTCTCCGCTCGTCACCATCTGCACCCCCACGTCCAGCGCCATGCCAAACTTCGGATGAGCCGGGCCGAAGAGCGCCCGCACCTGCCGCACGCTCGGCAGACCTAAGGCCCACAGCGAGGCATCGACCTGGTGGCAGCCGTGGTGCCACAGCAAGTTGTCGATCCAGTTGCGCGTGCCGACGTTTCCCATCCCTTGGTTATGGCGCCGGGGAATGCCGAAGAAACCAGCGATCTGTGTGACGTGCAGCCGGCCGCTGCGGATCCGCTCGCGAACTTCGCGCAGCGCGGCGGTGGAGCGCAGCGTGTGGCAAACCCACACCCGGCGGCCCGTGGCGGTGGCGACCTCGGCGACATGCTGAGCGTCTGGCCGACTCATCGCGACCGGAATTTCCACGACCACATCTTTCCCGGCCTGCATCGCCATGATGGCCTGCTCGCTGTGCAGCGGACTGGGCGACGTGATGAGCGCCACCTGGACCAGCGGATCGGCCAGGGCCGCTTCGACCGAAGTCCCCGCCTGGGCAAACTTCCAGCGGCGGGCAAAGTCCTGGGCGGATTGCACCGTGCGCGAAACGACCCACCGCGGCAGCACGCCCCCCAGATGCTCAAAGGCCTGCATGTGCCGCTCGGCGATTGCGCCAGCGCCGATCAGGCACAGGCCGATGGTCTTCGTCGTGCCGGCCATGAGCTATAGGAACCTCGGTCACTTGCCATGCGCGGCGACCAGCTTCATGTCGCGCTCCGAAGTGTGGCGTTGACCCGCGCCGCACACGGCCCGATTGAGCGCCGGCATCAATTCCTTGGCGAACAGCTCCATGCTATGCACCCAAGATGCCTTGTCGTCCCAGTCATAGCTCATCAGGACCAGCGTGCCGAATTCGCCGGCTTCTTCGACTAGCACTAATAGCCGTCGCAAAACTTCATCGACGTCGCCGGCAATGATCTGCTCGGTCATGAGGTAATCGAGCTGGCACTGCGAATCGGGCATGTCGAGATCGCGTTTGTAGATGCGGCGGCCGAGCCCCTTGTCGAACAGCCCGCCGATATACTCGTAGTTGCGCCCCAGCGAATTGGTGCGGGCCCGCTTGACCGCTTCGGCCGTCGTATCGGCCAGGAAGATCGAACGGCAGACTTTGAAGTCCGCCCGGTTAGGAGTGCGGCCTGCCTCTTCGGCTGCCGCGGCATATGTTTTCCATTGATCGGCCACGACGTTGCCCGCCACGAGGCAGTGGGCGAAGGGCTGGTAGCCGCGCTGGCCGGCGACCTTCATCGTGTAGGAGTTGCGACTCATGCCGGGCATCGCGATCGGCGGGTGCGGCAATTGATAGGGCTTGTGGATGTAGCCGATCAGGCACTCGGTATCCACCGTTTTCTTCAACTCGAATTGCCAGAACTTGCCCTTGTGCTCGTACGGCGGGCCGTGCGACCACAAGTCGAGGATCACGTCCATCGCTTCCTGGGCCATCGCTCCGCCGTCCTTGGGATCAACGGAATAAAGCTCCTGATCGGCCGTCACGCTGCCATTGCCGAAGCAGAGGTTCAGCCGCCCTTTGGAAAGGTGATCGAGGAAGGCCAGGCGGCTGGCGACATGGGCCGGATGATGCTGGTTAAGGCACACGGGGGCGGGCCCCATGCGGATTTTCGAGGTCTCGCCGAGCGCCCGGGCGATGAAGATCTCGGGCATCACGATGGTTTCGTATTTCATCGTGTGGTGCTCGCCGATCCAGAATTCCTTGAAGCCCAATTCTTCGGCGCGGATGATCAGCTCCAGGTCCTCGTCATATCCCTGCGCGAGGGGTTTTTCCGGCGCGTGGAACGGCATGATGAACATGCCGTAATCGATCTGCTGCAAAGCTTTGGTCACGGCGGATGGCTCCTGGCAACAACGGAATGATCGCAGCGGCAATCGCCAGTTGCCTGCGAGTGATCGCCAAGATAGGTGGGCCGCGCCATCGACGCAAGCGCTGGGTCCAGCGGCCCGCCGGTTGTCGTCTTGCGAATTGAATAGTGCTGGGCAAGTTTGCCCGCTATTCTGGAAGGGCCTTGGCCCCAGCGGTTCACTGTGGCGAGCATCACCGATGAAGACTTCTTTCTTTGGCTGGCGATTTAGCGGCGCGATGCTGGCGCTGCTTTTGGCTTCTCTATCGGTCGCCGACGAGCCGGTCCGTCTAATCGACGAGCGGACCGTCCTGACCGGCCTCCGCGAGTTCTACGCCAAGACAGCGCGCCCCGATGGCTCGTTCCAATGCGGCGTCGATCCCGATTACCGCGGCATGTCCGACAGCGCCTACAGCGACCTGGCGGCGGTCACCTATGCCTGCACGAT
>DASRJP010000004.1:0-7219 GCA_035649415.1 Pirellulaceae bacterium
AAGGCCAAGCAGCAGGTCAAGCTCGACAACCTCAGCAAAGGGCAGTGGTGGTGGGACTAGGCTGAGCGAGCGCTCTCAGATTGACTCTGCGCGGCGAGTTTCTCGCCGCGTTTTTTGTTGCGCCAGCCGTTTCGGCCTAACCAAAGTCGCGGCGCAAGTCGTTGCCAATCCGCCAGTTGGGTCCGATTGTTGGCATTTGCCATTTCGTCACCCATGCTTCACTAAAGGCGGCGCACTAGCGGCCGCTATCTATTGCTTCTCAAAATTCGAAGGTGATCTCATGCGCCGCGCCGTCGTTTTCGCCCTTTCTGCCGCCATTTTGCTTGCCGCCGGCAGGTCTTCTTTCGCTCAACAAAACACTCCTGCGGCGCTGCGGCCGCAGGTCGAGGCACTGATGGCCTTGCTGGACAGCCACACGCGCCGGCTTTACTACGAGGTCCGCGACCGGGCCGATGGTGACGACGAACAGGCCCAATTCCTCTCCGATGCCCGCGAATTGTGGCGGACAACGCGCCAAGTGAACGATCGGGCGATGGATGGCGCCTCCGCTTCCCGCCTGGAACGTGAGATTCGCGAACTGGAAGAAGCCTTTCACGCGGTCGAGGATCAGTACCAACAGCTGCGACAGGAGCGAGTGGGCGTCGCCCCGGTGAGCAAACGGCTCAAGCGCATCGACGACCTGGTTCACGCCGCACACGACGGCATTCACGACCTGCTTGACCGCGAACGATCAGGGCAAAACGCCGCGGCCAATCCGCAGCGTCCCGCGGCAAACCCGCCCGCCCATCCCGAGTACCGCACCGTCGAGCCGCTGCCTCGCGTCCAGGAAACAGGGCGTCGTGCGGCAGATTACGTCGAGCCGCCGGTCATTCGCGTCGGGCCCGATGGGTTCTATTTCGATGGCCGCCGCTTCACGATCCCGCTGGGACGGTAAGCGTTTGAGATCAACACGAGCCGCACGCGACATCACTTTGATGTCAGCCCTGGTTTGTGTTTTGGCCGCAGCGCTCGTACGCAACTGACGATTCGACAATCAGTTCGGTCGGGGCAGACCCGCCTCGACCGGGAATTGGCATCACCTTCGCCTTGAGGCGTTTGACAAGCCGGCAGTAAACCCCGCCGGCAATCAATCGTCCCAACCCAGAAGGTGATTCCAATGACCCGCCGCTTCGTCCTTTCCGCACTGGTTACTGTTGTTTGCCTCTCGGCCAGCGGCACAGCCGCCTGGGCCGATCACCGCCGCGATCGGCACGACGAAGTTCGCCAGCACGCCGCTGAGCTGGCCAATCACAGCCGCGAGCTGTACGACGAAGTTCGCACACATTTTCGCGGCGAGCCATTTACCGCCCGTGCGCTTTCGGAAGCCCTGGCGCTCTACCGTTCCGCCCGGCGCATGACCAGCTATGCCGACGCCCATTCGAGCCCCTTCATCCTGGAGCGCGAAGCGATCCGGATGGAAACGGAATTCCACAACCTCGAGCAGACCCTTCGCAGCATCAGCCGTCATCACGGCGGTCACTGGCACATTCGGCAGCTCCTAGGGCACATCGACGAGCTGGTGCACCACATTCACGATGACGTCCACGACCTCGGGGAGCGGAATTACGGTGGATATCGCGGCAATCCGGTGGTCATTCCGGCGGCATCGAGCAGCGGCCTCGGCCCGCGCGACTGGTACTTCGGAGGCGGCGGCTTCACGCTTCGCGTGGGGCGCTAGAAACGTGGGGCAGTCGTCTCGCCTGCCGAATCAACCCAGCGGCCGATGATACGACCGTCGTGGACCTCATCGGCTATCACGCTCACGAGCTGGCCCACTGAAGCGCCGCCGGCGCCGACCAACTCCACCGGCGCATAGCGGCACGAAGTCCCAAGCATTTGCCGGCCGCCTTCCGCGACCCCTTCCACCAGCGTCACGAGCCGGCGGCCGAGAAGCGACCGAAAATACTCGTCTCGCAGTTGCGCCGCCAGCTCCGCCAGTCGCTCGACCCGCTCGGCCTTCACCTGCGGCGGCACCTGGTCCGGCATAGTTGCCGCCGGCGTCCCTTTTCGCGGGCTGAAGGGAAAGATGTGGATTTTCGAAAACCGGGCTTCGCGGCAAACTTGCAGCGTTGCCTCGAAGTCCTCGTCGGTTTCGCCTGGAAAGCCGACGATCACGTCCGTCGTCAGCGCCGGCCGATCGAGGGTTTCCTGCACGAGCCGGCAGCGGTCGAGGAACATCCGGCTCGACCAGCGACGCCGCATCCGCCGCAGTACCGAGTCGCTGCCGCTCTGCAAACAGACATGCAAGTGCGGAGCAATTCTTTCTGGATTATCGGCCATCACTGCAATCAGCTCGCGTGTCGTCTCGGTCGCCTCGATACTCGATAGCCGCAGCCGGAAATCGCCCGGCATTCGCGCCAGCCGCCGCAGCAAGTGCGATAGACGCAGCCACTGCTCCTTCGCCCGACCGCGGTTGCGCTCTACGCCATAGTGTCCCAGGTGAATGCCGGTGAGCACGATCTCGCGGTAGCCGTTTTCCGCCAGCCGGCGGACTTCCTCTGCGATGTGCTCGGGTGGCCGGCTGGCAAAGTGCGGCCGCACGTGCGGAATGATGCAGTAGCTGCACTTTAGCAGGCAGCCATCCTGCACCTTCACATAGGCCCGGTGCCGCGTGCCGAATCTCGAAATGCCCTGCGGCATATCGACGACGCCGAACCGCATCAGCAGATCGGGGATTTCCCGCTTGTCGGTTAGCACTTCGGCGACGTTCGGCAGCCTGGCCAGTTCGTCGGGCGCCCGCGTGGCGTAGCAGCCCATCACCACGATGCGCGACGCGGGACTCTCCCGCGCCAGTCGGCGGATCGCCTGTCGGCTCTTGGCGTCCCCCTCGTGTGTCACCGTGCACGTGTTGACCACGCACAGGTCAGCCGCCTCGCCGTCGGCCGCATCACGATAGCCGATACGTGAAAAGCCCTCGCGAACCAGCTCCGTCTCGTACTGGTTGACCTTGCAGCCGAGAGTCAGCGTCTTGAGCGTAGCAGGCATGACAAGTTCAAAGTTCCCAGTTCAAAGTTCAATGTCTGCGAGTTGCACGATCCGTCGTATCTGCGCCGCGTTCAACTTTGAACTTTGAACCTTGAACTCGGAACTCGGGTTCAGCACTCCGCCTCAATGCTCGCGCTCATCGCCCCTTTGCAGCGCTCCAGGGCCATGTCCGGTCCGTAAGCGTGAATCTGGTCGCGCTTCAGCTCGGCGTGCTCCAGCGTCGTCGTCAGGCAGATGGCCCGGCCGGTCGTATCGACCTCCTTGGCGATCTGAAAGCCCTTTTCCGGCGGAAAATGGAAGACCTCCAGCATCATCTCGATCACGTAGTTGTAGGTGTGATCGTCGTCGTTCCAGAGGATCACGTGATAGCGTGGTTGCCGCTTGGGTTTCCGCTTTCTCTCGGGTTTGACTGTCTGCTCTTCCGGCTCGGCAACGGCACCCTTCTGCTTCTCCATGGTCGCCCTCGCCCGTCTACATCATGATCGACCCGGTGATTGGCCGCGGGAACCGCTCCCGCCGGCTTGGCACGCCAATGGGCGGCACAACCCTCCCCCATTATATTGGCACACTGCCGCCGTCGCCACGGTCGCCTCCGTAGGACAGGTTTCCAACCTGTCCCGAAATAATTCCGTCGCTCAATTCGCCACAGACGCCTATCTGGTAATGGACGACCTCTTTGCTTACATCGACCAGCACGGTCCGCAGTTCGAAAGCGACTTGTGCGAGCTGCTCGCGATTGCCAGCGTCAGTGCCGACAGCAAGTTCCACGGCGAGGTTCGCCGTGCTGCGCAATGGGTGGCCGAATATATGCGGCGGATGGGGCTGGCGACGGAGTTGATCGAAACGATCGGCCATCCGCTCGTCTATGCCGAGACGCCGGACGTGCCGGGCGCGCCCACGGTGCTGGTCTACGGCCACTATGACGTGCAGCCGCCGGACCCGCTGGACCAGTGGATCACGCCGCCCTTTGAGCCAACCAAGCGCAACGGCAACTTGTATGCCCGCGGCGCGACCGACGACAAAGGGCAAATGTTCACCCACCTGGCCAGCGTCCATTCGTGGCTGAAAGCACGCGGCAAGCTGCCGGTGAAGGTCAAGTTCCTTATCGAGGGGGAAGAGGAGTGGGGGAGCAAAGGCATCAATGACTACATCGCCAGGCCAGCGGCACAAACAAAGTTGAAAAGTGACATCTGCGTCATTAGCGACACCTGCCAGTTCGGCCCCGGCCAGCCGGCAATCACTTACGGCCTCCGCGGCATTGTCGGCTTCGAGCTGCGGCTGACGGGGCCGAAGCAGGATTTGCACAGCGGCACGTTTGGCGGCGCGGTGACCAATCCGGTCAATGCGCTGTGCATGATGCTCGCGGCGATTCGTGGCGACGACGGCCGGCTTCAGATTCCCGGTTTCTATGACGACGTATTGCCGCTGACCGACCGCGAACGACAGCAGCTCGCGAAATTGCGGTTTAGCGAGGACAACTTCCAACAGCAGCTCGGCATTAGCGGCCTGTCCGGCGAAGCTGGCTTTACGACGCTTGAGCGCCGCTGGGCTCGGCCGACGTTCGACATCAACGGCATTTACGGTGGCTATCAGGGCGAAGGGGGCAAGACGATCATCCCCGCCAAGGCAGTGGCCAAGTTCACGTTCCGTCTGGTACCTCGGCAGGAGCCGGACAAGATTGCCAAGGCCCTGGAACAATTTTTGTGGTCGCTGTGTCCTCCCGGCATCAAGATGGAGCTGGTCCACCAGCACGGAGCCCAAGGAGTCGTCGTCCCGCTGGAAAGCCCGTACGTCGCGGCCGCGTCGCGGGCCATCGAGCGCGGGTTCGGCAAAGCGCCGGTGTTCATTCGCGAGGGCGGATCGATCCCCATCGTCACCGCTTTCGCTAAAAAGCTGTCGCTCGATACGCTCCTGCTCGGCTGGGGCCTCGACGACGACAACACCCACAGCCCTAACGAAAAATTCAACCTGGCCGACTTCCACCGCGGCATCAAATCCAGCGCCGCCCTGTGGGAGGAACTTGGAAAACCGTCCTTAGCCGGGAGCTAACAGCTCCCGGAGAACGCTCCGCTTCACTGACCACATACGATTCTGCGCCAATCCCGGGGGCTGTTAGCCCCCGGCTAAGAACAAAATGCTCGACCGCAAATACATCGTCGATCACTCCGACCTGGTCAATAAAAACTGCGCCGCTCGCGGCGTCAAGGCTGACGTCGATCGGCTGGTCCAGCTCGAAGCCCAGCGCCGCAGCAAGCTCGCCGAGGTCGAAACGCTCAACCGCCAGGCCAACGAGGTCGCCCAAAGCATCGGCAAGGCCAAGGACGAGGCCGAGCGCAACGTCCGCAAAGAAGAGGGACGCCGCCTGCGCACCGCCAAAGAAGCCGCCCAGGCCGAGCACGACCGGCTCGATGCCGAGGCCCGCGAAGTTCAGGCCACGATCCCCAACATGTCGCATCCCGACGCCCCGGCCGGCGCCGGAGACGACGCGGTCCGTGAGATCAAGCGCGGCAAAACCGAAGTCCGCAAGTTCGACTTCAAACCCCTCGATCACGTTCAGCTCGGCGAGAAGCTCGACCTGTTCGACTTTGAAGCCGGCGCGCGGACCACCGGCCACGGTTTTTACTTCCTCAAGAACGACTGCGTCCTTTTGGACCTGGCCCTCCAGCGGTATGCCGTCGGCATTCTGGCGGACGAAGGCTTCACGCTCACGACGACGCCCGACCTGGCCCGCAACGAAATCCTCTCCGGCATCGGCTACCAGCCCCGCGGGCCCGAAACGCAGATCTACAGCATCGAAAACTCCGACCTCTCGCTCGTCGGCACCGCGGAAATCACCCTCGGCGGCATGTATGCCGAGCAGACCCTCGACGACTCGCAGCTTCCGATCAAGCTGGCCGGCATCAGCCACTGCTTCCGCACCGAGGCCGGCGCCGCCGGCAAAGCGACCCGCGGCATTTACCGCGTGCACCAGTTCACCAAGGTCGAGATGTTCGCCTTCACCGAGGGGGATGCGGAGAACAAGGCATCGGGCGCGATGCTCGAGGAGCTGCTGCGGATCGAGTGCCAGATCTTCGACGGCCTGGGAATTCCCTACCGCGTGATCGACACGCCGGTCGGCGACCTGGGCGGGCCGGCCTATCGCAAGTACGACCTGGAAGCCTGGATGCCCGGCCGCGGCGACGGCGGCGCGTGGGGCGAAGTCACCAGCACCAGCAACTGCACCGACTACCAGGCCCGCCGCCTGGCCATTCGCTACAAACGCAAAGGGGAAAAAGGGACCCACTTCGTCCACACCCTCAACGGCACCGCCATCGCCATGAGCCGCGCCTTGATTGCCGTGCTGGAAAATTATCAGCAAGCCGATGGCACCGTCATCGTGCCCGAATTGCTGCGTCCGTGGGTCGGCAAAGACGTGTTCCGCCCGCGCTAACGTAGGACGGGCTTCCCAGCCCGACCAAAACGGGCTGGGAAGCCCGTCCCACGTCGTTGGCCGCACCACCCGCTCGACCCGCCGGGAGAGAATCGGGGTGAGGACTGTCCGCTGCCTGCCAATGCAGCACCGAAGGTGCGACCGGTCGAAAGCCCAGTGCAACGCCCTGGGAAACAAACCAACAGAACACCACGTAGCGCTGAAAGGGCGTCCGGACCGACAGCCCATTGGCTCAAGCCCCCGATCGCGAAGCCTCGTAAACGAGGCTGACACAATCACAAAAAAAAGACCCCAACCCGGCATGAAATGCCGGGCCGAAAAGGCTAACGGCCGTGAACGGCCGTCATTGCCCAAAACTTTGAACCTTGAACATTGAACCTTGAACTCAGCATCCTGCCGGCGGGTGGCATGTCCGTGTGCCACGGCCGTCCTGGGCCGTGCGAAGCGGGTACAAGTCCACCATCACCCACAGGCCGCAAGCGCGTTTTGACAAGACGTTGCCCCGGCAGGTGTCGCTGTCGCGAGTGAAAAGTATGGCACCGGCGGCCGCCGCGCCGCCTCCCTCCCCAGCCCCGGAGGGGCGGCAGGCAATAGCCGGCGGCGTAAGCCGCCGGAACCGAGGCGCAAATGGGTTCGCACAAGCCCCGCAGGGGCGACACCGAATGTGCGATCAATCGTGCCGTCCCTTCGGGGCTTGGAATCAAAAGTTAGTTGGCCGCGATTCCCGGCCCTGACGGACCGGGCTATTGCCTGTCGGCCCTTCGG
>DASRJP010000005.1:0-28239 GCA_035649415.1 Pirellulaceae bacterium
GACGGCATCGGAAACGACGAGCTGCTCGGTTGCCAGACGCGACTTGGTGATGCTGCAACCGCTGGCCAGATAAAGACATATGGTGGCAAGCACCAAGACTTTTGGGCAGTCGATCGCAGGATAACGGGAGCCGAACGCAAACATGGCTGGTGCAAACGATCCTTGGAGGTGGCAGAAGGGGGCGGAGTATACCGAGCTTCGGCCGATCGCTGAACGCTAATTTGGCCCGCCGCTAGCAATCGAGAATTCCGATATTTTGCCCCCGTCACAGAAAATAATTGCCAACCCTGGTGCGTCTTTGATAAAAAGGTGTCGATAGGTTGTGCTTGCGTCGTGTCGCCTCTTCCGGGAGACCAATCATGTTCAGGATCGCATGCGGTCGCGCCCAGTCGTATTGTGACGGCGTTTCTCGCCGGAGCTTCCTCCAGGTCGGCGCTCTGACGCTGGGAGGGTTGACGTTGCCGCGGCTGCTGGCTGCGGAAGAAGCGGCCGGCATTGGATCCTCGAACAAGGCGATCATCAACATTCACTTAAGCGGCGGCCCGTCGCACCAGGACATCTTCGATCTCAAGCCGTCGGCGCCGGCCGAATTCCGCGGCCAGTTCTCGCCGATCGCGACCAACATCGCGGGAATCGAAATCTGCGAGCATCTGCCAACCTTGGCCAAGATGGCGGACAAGTATGCGATCATCCGCTCGCTGATCGGCTCGACCGGGCAGCACTCCAATTACCAGACTCACTCGGGCTACGATCAGCGTGACCTGCGGAATGCCGGCGGCCGGCCGGCACTGGGGAGCGTGGTGTCGAAATTGAGCGGACCATCGGCCAGCGGCGCTCCGCCCTTCGTCTCGTATAGCGGCGGCGACCCGGGATATCTCGGTCCGGTTTACAAGCCGTACCAGCCACAAGGCGGAAACCTGCGGCTGCAGCGCGGCCTGACCGAGGAGCGGCTCGATTCGCGCACCAACCTGCTCGGTTCGCTCGATAAGCTTCGCCGCGACGCGGACACCAGCGGCCAGATGCAAGCGCTCGACTCGTTCACTCGCCGCGCCGTCGGCGTCGTGACCAGCGGCAAAGTTGCCGACGCCCTCGACATGGCGAAGTATGAGTCCAGCGACAAAGACCGCTACGGCCGTGACGGTGCGAGCTTCCTGACCGCGCGGCGGCTGATCGAAGCAGGGGTGCGCGTCGTCACGCTCAGTTGGGGCGGCTGGGACACGCACAGCCAGAACTTCACGTCGCTCAAGCGTCAACTGCCAAAGCTCGACCAGGCGATGAGCGCACTTTTGACGGATCTGTCCGAGCGGGGACTCGACAAGGACGTGACCGTCGTGATGTGGGGCGAATTCGGCCGCACTCCACGCGTTAACAGCGGCGCTGGACGCGACCACTGGCCGCAACTGGCGATGTGTTTCCTCGCCGGCGGAGGCATGACGCTGGGCCAGGCGATTGGCTCTTCGACGAAAAATGCCGAATACGCCAAGGACCGCCCGGTGCATTTCCAGGAAGTATTCGCCACGCTGTACCACAACTTGGGAATCGACGTGAAGACGGCTCAGCTCACCGATACGGCGGGCCGGCCGCAATACCTGGTGGACAAGCGGGACGCGATCCGCGAGCTGGTGGGATAATTGGCGGTGCTACTCGGCAATCCGGCCGTGTAGATACAAATCCGCCCCCAGCCCCTCGCACGTCAGGTTTCTCACCTCGATCGACTTGGCGACGTGCTCCATTCCCGCGCCGCCAATGGGACTGAGCGCCTGCTCGCCGCCCACGAGCTTGGGAGCGACGAAGACGTGCACTTCGTCAATCTGCCGGGCATCCAGTAGCGTGCCCAGCAATTGCGATCCACCCTCGACCAGCACGTTCGTCATTTGGCGGCGGCCTAGCTCGTCCAAAAGCTGAAGCTCCCGCTCGAACTGCGTGGCAGCGGTGAATGGGAGGACTTCCACGCCCCGCTCGGCCAGCCGCCGCATTTCCTTCTCAGGGGCATCAGGCCCGCAGGCGACGATCGTCGGCACTTGGGCCGCCGTTTTGACAAGCTGGCTTTGGCTGGAGAGGCAGGCCCTTGAGTCGCACACAATCCGCGTCGCAATCCGGCGAACGATCGGACCGTACTCGTCATGAGTCCTTTGCGGCCGCGCCGTGAGCAGCGGATCGTCGATCTGCGCGGTACGGCGGCCGACGAGGATGGCATCGACTCGGCCGCGGATGCGATGGACCACTTCACGCGATTCCTCGCCGCTGATCCATTGGCTGTAGCCGCCGCGGGTGGCGATCCGCCCATCGAGCGTCATGGCCCATTTGGCGATCACCCAGGGCCGCCCGGTGGAGAGGCGTTTCAGATAGGGGGCGTTGAGCTGGCGGGCTTCTGCTTCGCCCGGACCGACATCGACTTGAACGCCAGCGGTACGCAATTGTCCGATCCCGCTGCCGCTAACTTTGGGGAAGGGATCCTGCATGGCGGCGACCACGCGGCGAATTCCCGCTGCCAGGATCGCGTCGGTGCAGGGTGGCGTCTTGCCGTGGTGGCTGCAGGGCTCCAGGTTGACGTAGAGCGTTCCGCCGCGTGCTCGCTCGCCGGCGGCGCGGAGCGCTTCGACCTCCGCGTGCGGTCCGCCGAAGCGGGCGTGCCAACCTTCGCCGACGATGTCGCTCCCTTGCACGACGACTGCGCCGACCATCGGGTTGGGCTCGACGCTGCCTTGCCCGCGGGCGGCCAGCACCAGCGCCCGCTGCATGAACCGCATGTCGGCATCGAAGAAGTTCATCGTGTGTGTTCTTGGCCGCGGGCTAACAGCCCCCGGAGAACGGTTGAATACGCAGACGAGCGCGGGGTCGCAGTCGTGTAACTTAGCCAAGCTCATTCCGGAGGCTGTTAGCCTCCGGCTAAGAAATTCAATCCATCCCGGGCAAGATCAACTTGCTCTTGCCGGACGGCGCCGCGGCCGTACCCTGATCGGGGGTCCACAGGCCGCTTGCAGGAGCCGGCGCTGCGGCCGCCGCTGGTCCCGCCGCTGCCGCGCCCCCGCGCGGCGGCGCGACCGACCCGTCGGGCCGCAGCACGCCAAGCTGATACAAGATCGCCTGTAGCGCCTGGGCGACCCCCGGCTCGTTGATGTGCCGCGTGCTGAGTCGATCAAAGAGCTGGCGAAATTCTTCAATTTCCCGACGCTGGATGCGAATCGGAATTTCGGCAATCAGGAAGCGAGCCGGCGATTTTCCGGCAGCCGTTGCCGCCTCCTGCGCCTTGTGAATGTAGGCCAGCGATTCGTCCGAATCGGTGCTAACTTTGGCCAGGATTTCGAAAAGTTCTGCGCGGTCAATTTTGCCGGCCAATGCCGGGCGATCGGCCATCTCCGGACCGACGCGCCGCAAGATCCGCGGGGAGGACATCATCATGCCGCGGTGGAACACTCCCTCCAGGTCCGGGTCGCTGAGTTTTTTGACGTCCAGCCGCGCCAGCCTGGCCGGGGACAGCGACGCCACCCGCAAACCCTGCGGATCGAGCGGCTCGACCGTCGGCAAACCGATGGCCCGCCGCACCTCGTTGTACAGGGGAAGTTCGTCCGCCTCGGACAAGTCCGCCAGCAGAATCGTGGCCAGCGCCCTCACCTGCATCGAAGCATCAGCTGCCGCCTGGCGAAGCGATTTGCCGTCGAGCGCTCCCTGTGGCAGATCGGGCCAGACGTTCAGCAGAATGTTTCGCCGATGCTCGGCGACCATTGCCTTGCGCAGGTCGTGCGGCGTGTTGTCGGGGAGCCGCCAGCTAAGGGACAGGGCGGCTGCCACGCGGGACACGCGCCCCGTTTCCTCCTCCTTCTCAAGGCCGGCGTTGAATTGCCCCAGGACCTCTTCCAGCATTCGCTTGCGGGCGTCGAACTGATCATTCTTGATCAGCGCCATCTCGACTCGCGCTCCGCGATCGGTCTGCTTCCCGAATAGCAGCAGTTCGCCGATTACGGTGGGCACGTTTTCCCGCGTCAACCCCTCGCTGTTGGCGGGCACCTCGCGATCCAGCAGCATAAACATTGACAGCGGCGGCACCTCCTCGGCCTCGCGGAATGCCGCCGCGTCGAACGGCACTGACTGCAGCTTGCGGTTGGAGAGCAGGTCCTCCTGGAGCGCCGAGGCGTCCGTTATGGCGTATGTCAGCGTCACTTCGGGAATCGAATCGATGTCGCTGGCATCCGTGAGGTACTGCACGACCGCTTCGGTCTCGACCGCGTCGTCTCGCGGCACCGAGGCAAACGAAGCGTAACGCCTTAGTGCCGCCCGAGCCCGCTCGCTGTCTCCCAGCCAGGCGCGGAAGATGCCGATGCTCTTCCACACGGCCGGGTCATAGGGTTCGCGCTCGGCCAGCGCTTCCAGCTTCTGGGCAGCATTCAGCCAGCAGCCGATACCGGCCTCCTTGAGGGCGGCGTTAAACTCGGCGATGCCGGCCGCGCTGAGGCGACCGCTGGCCTCGGGAGCCAGCGGTCGGTCGAGGCCCAGTGCCGGGAGCGGAATCTGGCCGCTGCCTTCCAATTCCAGCAGCGTGGCCATCGCGCCGCGCTCCTGGCCGTCGGTAGCGCCAACCTGGAATAGCAAATGGCCGCGCGCTGCCAGCGGCTCGCCAGTGACGATCAAGACCCGGGCCACGATGGAGATCGCCTGGTACAGATGGCTGGTGATCCGCCCCTGCGCCGACTCCAGCGCTTGCTGGAGCGTGTCCACCGCCTCGTCCGCCTTTCCCTCGGCGGCTTCCAGAGTGGCGAGCAGGGCCAGACCGTTGGGATTGCTCGGCAGCAAAGTCAGCAGGTCATTGACCGTCTTTTTCGCCGGCTCGAATTCGCGTAGCTCGAGCTGGATCGACGCCTTCTCCAGCAGCAGGCAGCCGCGATTGGGATTGACCGCCAGCAGGCGGTTGATGTGATCAATCGCTCCCAGCCGCTGCTCGCCGCCGACCAGATCGTGGATTTTGTTCAGCTCGCCGACGATTTCGCTGCCGCAGCAGAATTTGACTTTCTTGTCGAGGCCGCAGGGACAGGGTTGATACGGGTCGAGTGGCATGCAGACGCCTTTGAAAAGTGCCGATCCTGCCCGGCAGGTGTTCGGCGCGGGAAATATTCGGCAAGGACGCAATGACCGGCTGCACGCGCGGCGCAAGCCCGGACCCAGCATCGTATCAGAGGGGCGAAACGTTGGGGAGCGTACCCCGCTCGCCGCTTGCGCCGCCAGCGGCCGGGATGATTTTTGACTCGACCCTACGTATGATTGGTTTATGGATCGGCGGCGGCAGTACCGTTGCCGGCAGGCAGGAAATCACCAATCGAGAAAGGAGCGTGCGTTGGCTTTACCGGCAACAGCAGCAACCAAATCCATGTCCGCGGAGCGCAGCTATTCATTGGCGGTGGCCGCGGCGAAAAGCGCGGAGGACAACCGCGGTCAGAACGTCGTCATCCTCGACCTTCGCGACCAGACTTCGATCTTCGACTTTTTTGTCATCGTTACCGGAACCAGCCAGCGGCAACTTCGGGCCATGAGCGACGCTATCGACGACGTGCTCCAGAAGGAATTTGGCCATGCTCGCCTCGGCACTGAAGGATACCGGGACAGCAAGTGGATCCTGCTCGATTACGGCTCGATCATCGTCCACCTCTTCGACGAGCAGAGCCGCGACTATTACCGCCTGGAGGAATTGTGGGGCGGGGCCCAGCGCGTCGCCTGGAAGTCGTAGCTGCCGTCGCTTAAGCTTTTCAGATCACTCCTTCACTGAAAGGCTGCGCCATGACTCTCTCCCGTCGCTCATTTCTGCAAAACGCCTCAGCCATCGCTGGCGGCGCGCTCGCCGCCGGCATTTCGCCGCTCGCTCGCGCCATCGAGCCGATCCCGCGGAGTGGCACGCCAAAATTCAAGTTCTCGCTGGCTGCCTACAGCTACCGCGATCTGCTTTCCGGCGAAAACCCCAAACTGACGCTGCACGACTTCGTTTCCGACTGCGCCAAGTTCGGCCTGGAAGGGACGGAGCTGACGAGCTACTACTTTCCCAAGAATGTCACTCCGGAATACCTGCGGCAACTGGCCGCGCACGCCTTCCGCCTGGGGCTCGACGTCTCCGGCACGGCGGTGGGCAACGACTTCGGCCATGGTCCGGGGGACAAGCGGCAGGAGCAGATCGCATCGGTCAAAAAATGGATTGAATATGCCGACATGCTCGGAGCGCCCGTGATTCGCATTTTTGCGGGCCACGAGCAGAAGGATCAGACACCGGCGCAGGCTCATTCGCTAATGGTCGCGGGCATTGAGGAATGTTGCGAGTATGCCGGCAAATACGGCGTCTATCTGGCGCTGGAAAACCACGGCGGTCCGACGGCAACCGCGGACGGGCTGCTCGAATTTGTCCGCGACGTGAACAGCCCCTGGTTCGGAGTAAATCTCGACTCAGGGAATTTTCACACGGAAGATCCTTACGGCGATTTGGCGAAGATTGCGCCCTATGCCGTCAATGCGCAGATCAAGGTCGTGATGAGCCGGCCGGGAAAAGAGAAGGAGCCGGCGGACTACGCCAGGCTGGCGAAGATTCTCCGCGACGCACATTATCGCGGCTACGTGGTGCTGGAATTCGAAGAGAAAGGCGACGTGCGGGAGGAATGCGCCAAGCACCTGGAGAAGCTGCGAGAGGCGTTTGCGTAACGCGGAGTGAATGTACTCGCTATTGGCCGGCAGGCCGTTCGACACTCCGCATTTCGAATTCCTGATTCCGCACCCGAATCATCTCTCCCGGCACGTTCGTGATGATGCCGTCGATGCCCGCGGAGATGAGCGCTTTCGCGCGGGCCGGGTCGTCGACGGTGTAGACCCACGCCTTCAGGCCCCGGGCGTGAATCGCCGCGATTTCGGCGCGGCCGATCACGATTTGATTCCAGACGATGATCTGGGCTCCCGTCGCTGCCGCCAACTCCAGCCGCTTCTCGTTCAGCGGCTTGCTGCCCAGCGCCGCTACGACCAGGTTCGGCGCCAACTTGCGGCACTGGCTCACGTAATCCCAGTCGAACGACATGGCAACGACGTGGTCCAGCAGATTCTTTTCAGCCAGCAATTGGACGCACGTGGCAGCATCCCCACCCTTGCGCTCGATGAGCGTCACCGAACCCTTTTGGATTTCATCCAGTGCTTGCGCCAGCGTCGGCAAGCGAGTGCCGGCGAACTTGAGATCGAACCACGCCCCAGCGTCGAGCTGCGCCAGCTCCGCGGCCTTGTAGTCTCCAATCAGCGGCTCATCGCTGTGAAACAAAGCGTCGGCATCGGTCGTGCGCGAAAGAATCTCGTCGTGCGACACGATCGGCACGCCGTCCACCGAATGGAAATAGTCCAGCTCGACCAGATCGGCGCCAACCTTCACCGCCGATCCGAATGCCGGCAGCGTGTTTTCCGGGCAGACCCTGGAATCGCCGCGGTGGGCGATGATCAGAACTTTCTTTTCGTTGACGAGCTTGAGTGCAGGCGTCGGTTCCATGTCCGCGGCAATTGCCAATTGGTCATTGCCAATTGCAAATTGCAAAATGAAGGACCCTGCGATCAACCACCAATTTGCAATTCCCAATTTGCAATTTGCAATCATCCTGCCTCTGCCCCCCTGATTCTTGACACCTGTCCCCTGACGCCTGTTCCTACCCTTCCATCACCTCGTCCTCGCGCTTCTTGGCGAGGTCGCCGGCAATCCCCTCATACTTCTTCGTCAGCTCTTGAATGTCGTCCTTGACTTTATCCCGCTCATCCTCGGTCAAATCGCCATCCTTCTCTCCCTGGTCGGCAGCCTTGTTACCATCGCGGCGAACGTTGCGGACGGAAACTTTGGCTTCTTCGGTCAGCTCCTTGATGCGGGCCACCAGTTTTTTCCGCGTCTCGGTGGTCAGCGGCGGCACATTGATGCGGATGATGCGGCCGTCGTTTTGCGGCGCAAAGCCCAGCCCGCTGTTGATGATTGCTCGTTCGATCTCCTTGATCGTCCCCGGATCGTACGGCCGCACGACGATCTGCTGCGGCTCAGGGGCGCCGACGCTGGCGAGCTGTTTCATCGGCGTCTGCGAGCCGTACACCTCCACTTTCAGTGAATCGACCAGCCCCGGATTGGCTCGCCCCGTGCGAATGCCAGCCAGGCTGGTTTTAAGGTGCTGGAGCGCTTTTTCCATGCGGTCTTCGGTATCGAGAAGGATGTCGTCGGCAGACATGGGAGTACCCGTTTGGTGCGTAAAGATGCAGCGATATGCACGTATCGTAGCGAAAATTGACAGCTGTCTGGAGAGGGTCAGCGATTCGGCCGCAGTCGGCATATACTCATGTGGTTCCCGCGCCACCATGGCGAGTGCCAAGGAGATTCCAATGCTTATCCGTTCGCTTTCCTCTGCGCTGGCAGCCGTGCTACTCGTCGCTGCCTGCCACGCCCAAGAGCCGCCAGGCGATTGGCGCTCCCTTCCGCTCGTCAAGGATGGCAAAGTGAACCCAAGCTGGGTGCAGCTGGGCTACGGCGGCTTCGTCGTTGAAGAGGGCTCACTGAAGACCGATTGCAGCGAGAAGGGGCTGGGGCTTTTGCTCTACAAGAAAGAGAAACTCGGAAACTGCCAGATTCGAGTCGTTTTCCGCGCCCAGGACGAGAAATCGAATGCCGGCGTGTTCGTCCGCATCGACGACGGCATTCTCGAGCAGGCAGGCAAGAACCACGCGCCGGGCAAGCGCGACGCCAGCGGCAAGCTGTCGCCCGAGTCGCTCCAGGCGTTCATGGACGCATCCGAGAAGGAAATCGGGGCCTGGTATGCCGTGCATCATGGATACGAAGTGCAGATTTGCGATGCGTCGGATGCCATCCATGGTACGGGCGCGATTTACTCCCTGGCCAAGGCGGAAGCCGCGCCGAAGAAGGAGCCCGGCCAGTGGCGGACGATGATCATCACGCTCAGGGGAAACCTGGTGCTGGTGGAGATCGACGGCAAACCGGTCACTTCGTTCGATCCGGCGAGCAAAGACATCCCCCAGGATCAAAAATGGTTCGAGCCCAGGCGCGAGCCAAAACGCCCGCAGGTCGGTTACATCGGTCTGCAAAACCACGATCCGGGCGACGTCGTGTGGTTCAAAGAAGTCAGCGTCCGGCCGCTGCCATAATGTAGTAGGCACACTCCGTGTGCCGTAGCTGAGTTGGACGGCACACGGAGTGTGCCTACTACGGCCTGAACCCGCTCCATGAATCTTCCCCGCGAATTCCACACCAACCGCCTTCTTCTCCGCCGCTGGCGGCCGGAAGATCGCGAGCCGTTTGCGGCACTCAATGCCGATCCGCGCGTCGTCGAATTCCTGCCGGGGCCGCTGACGCGCCAGGAGAGCGACGAGCGGGCGGCGCGGATCGAGGCCCACTTCGCGGAGCACGGCTTTGGAGTGTGGGCTGTGGAGGTCCCGGGCGTCGTGTCCTTCGCAGGGTTCGTGGGACTGTCGATACCTCGTTTTCAGGCGCACTTCACGCCCTGCGTGGAGATCGGCTGGCGCTTGGCGGCGGAGCACTGGGGCCGCGGCTACGCGACGGAAGGGGCCAAGGCGGCGCTCGCCTTTGGCTACGATCACTTGAACCTGGACGAAATTGTCTCGTTCACCGTGCCCGACAACGTCCGCTCGCGGCGGGTAATGGAAAAGATCGGCATGACGCATGATCCGGCCGGCGACTTCGACCATCCCGTGCTACCCGAGGGGCATCGTCTGCGGCGGCACATCCTGTATCGGATCTGGCGGCCGGCCGGTCCCTAATTGCCGTTCGTCGTGCGGCTCAGGATTCGCGTCCCCACCCGCTCGCCCCGCACGGCCCGCAGAATGTTCCCCGCTTTACGGAAATTGAACACCAGGATCGGCATGTTGTGCTCCATGCAGTGGGCGATTGCCGTGCTGTCCATGACGCGGAGATTCTGCTCGAGGACCGTGCTATAGTCGAGCTCGCTGTAGAAGACCGCATGCGGGTTTTTCTTGGGGTCGTCGCTGTAGACGCCGTCCACGCTGGTCGCCTTCATCAAGATGTCGGCCTCGATCTCCAGGGCTCGCTGGGCCGCGGCAGTATCCGTGGTGACAAAGGGGCTGCCGGTCCCAGCGGCCAAAATTACGATCCGCCCTTTTTCCAGATGCCGCTTGGCCCGCCGGCGGATGTACGGTTCGGCGACCCCTTGCATGTGGATTGCCGTCATGACCCGCGTGTCAGCGCCGATGGACTCAAGCGCATCCTGCAGGGCCAGTGCATTGATCACGGTCCCCAGCATGCCCATGTAGTGGGCGGTGGCCTCCTGGATGCTGCTGCCGGCGCTTTTGTACTGCGCGCCGCGGATGATATTTCCGCCGCCAACGACGAGAGCCACCTGGCAGCCGGTTTCGGAGGCGGCCTTGATTTCCTTGGCGATAAGGACCACTTCCTCCGTGCCGATACCGCGCTCCCCCGAGTGGCTGAGGCTTTCGCCCGAAAGTTTCAGGACGATGCGGCGGAAGGGTTCGGTCGACGCGGCAGTAGTGGCCATGGTCAGCCGCGAAAGGTGAGTCGCGGTGTGAAATGCAAACTGCAAATTGGCAATTGCAAATTTGCAATTTTCAATTTGCAATCCTGGGTCGAGGTGTGGTTTCGGTATTCTCCAAGTAGCAAATAACCCCGGCAATTCCCGGCCGGGGTTAGTTAATGCGTACTTGCGCTACGCCTTCCCTAATTCCCAGTGGACAAACTTCTTGATCTTCATGCCGTTCTGCTCGGCATATTTGCCGACGCTGATCGCGTTGTCCTTCACGAAGGCCTGCTCGAGCAGCGCCTTCTCCGCATAAAAATTCTTCAGCCGCCCTTCCACCATCTTGTCCACGATGTTGGCCGGCTTCCCCTCCTTGAGTGCCGCATCGCGGAGGATTTCCCGCTCCTTCTCGACGAGCGCCGGGTCGAGGTCCTCCTTGCGGAGCGCGGCCGGCCGCATGGCCGCAATGTGCATGCTTACGTCCTTGGCAGCCTGATCGCTCCCCCCCTCGACCTCGACGAGCACGCCGCTGACGGTCCCCGCGTTGTGGCTGTAGCCGCCGCAAGTACCGTCGATGCGGGCCAGCCGGCCCACCTTGAATACTTCGCGGATGCGATTGAACAGGTCGTCCTTGACATCGCGAAGCTTGAGCCCCGGTTTGCTCGGCGAAGGCTGGTCGAGCAGCTCCTCGGCACTGCTCGCACCGGGGCCGGTCGCAAGCTGCTGCGCTAAATCGTTGGCCAGTTGGACGAATTCCTCGTGCCCGGCGACCGGTGCGCTCTCGCACTTCAGCTCGACGATGGCGCCGGTTTTCTTGCCCATGCCGCTGTAGATACCGAACCGGCCGAATGCCGTCTCGCGGTCCTGCCGGCCGCCTTGCGTGGCAATTCCCTTCTTGCGGATGTATTCAACCGCCTTGTCCTCATCCCCTTCGGACGCCGATAGGGCCTCCTTGCAGAGCATCATGGAAACGCCGGTTTTCTTGCGCAGCTCGTTGACTGCGGCGGCAGTGATTTGGGCCATTGAATATCTCCTGCGAATGAGCGTTCGTATTCTTAGAGGACTCGCCGAGCCTGACGAGGGTTCGGCTCGGCCAGTTTCCGCGTTTCGAGTTCCAGGTTTCGGGTTGCAAGCCGCAAGCACGAAAAATGGTTCGCGGAACGCGGAACCGAATTAGCGCCGCGTATCCAGGCGGTCAAAACGGCTTATGCCGGCTGCAGTTCCTTGTCCTTGTCCGGCACCGGCTCCGGCTTTTCCTTGTCTTTGCCGCGGGCGGCGGCAGCCGACTGCGAGCCGACCAGAATTGCCTCGGCCAGGTGCCGCATGATCAGCTCGATCGAGCGAATGCCGTCGTCGTTGCCGGGGACCGGCAGGTCGATCAAATCGGGGTCGCAGTCAGTGTCGATCAGCGACACGGTGGTGATCCCCAGGGCGCGGGCTTCCTTGACCGCGTTCTTCTCCTTTGTCGGATCGACGATCACCAGGCACTCAGGCATGCGATTGAGCGTCCGCAGACCGTTGAGGTTGCGGTACATCTTGCGGTACTCGCGCCCCAGTGCCGCCTGCATCTTTTTCGAGTAGGTGTTGATCTCTTCGCCGCCGCGGATTTTTTCGACCTCTTCCAATCGGCCGAGCCGGCTGCGGACGGTGCGGAAGTTGGTCAGCGTCCCACCCAGCCAGCGCTCGGCGACAAACGGCATGTGGCAGCGGAGCGACTCGCGCTCGATGGCGGCACTGGCCTGCCGCTTGGTGCCGACGAACAGGACGAGACTCCCCTGAGCGGCGACCTGAGCCAGATATTTCTTGGCCCGCAAAAGACCGCGAATCGTTTCGCGGACGTCGATGATGTGAATCCCGTTTTTGCGGGCGTAGATGTAGGGGGCCATCTTGGGATTCCAGCGGCTGGCCCGGTGACCGAAATGTGCGCCCGCTTCCACAAGCTCCTGAACCAGAGTCTCCGACACGTTGTTTCACTCCTGGCCGGCAACGGCGATGGGAAGGCAGAACAGGTTTTCAACCTGTCCACAGGCATCCAGGACAGGTTGGAAACCTGTCCTACGAGCATCCCACAGGTCGAACCTTCACCTGGGCCGGCAGCTAATTAAAGGGTTTGCGGCCAAGGACCATCCCCGGACGCAGCGAATCCAGCAATTTACCGGTCCAGGGCCAGGGGGTCAATGTCGGGGGGCTACCTGTCTGGCAAGACATCCTTGCGCGGCTCCTGCCAGACAGATCCGAGAAGGAGCATGAGTAGGATGAAGATTAGGAAGAAGATTAAGAGCAAGCTGAAGCGAACGATCACGATCTCGGCATCCTGCTGCTAATCTTTCTTGCTCTTAGTCCTGGTCCTAATCTTACTCCTCATCCTGCTCCTTCTCTCCGGTGGCAGGGACATACCAGTTGGCCGGAATATTGTGCCAGAAATTTGGCTACTTCCGCTCGTAATCTGGCGACGTCAATAGCTTGGCGACTTCCTGCTTGAGTAGATCGTCCTCGATCAGCGCCTGATTATTCGCATCAGCCAGCTCTGGCAGCCGCTTTCGCACGTCGTCCTTTTTGCCGAGCCGGTGATAGACCACCGCTTCGCCTGCTTGGCCAGTCATACGGAAGGCGGCCGCCAAAGGTTCCGCGCGGGCCAATTCGCGGTAACAGGCCAAGGCCTTGTCTAATTGATCTCGCGACAGGTAATAACGCCCCAGCCGCTCCTTGGACAGTCGCGCATAGCGCACGTTCTCGGGCTTGCTGATGTCCGGCGGAAAATACTTGGGCACCGCCAGCAGGCCCCGCTCCAAATCGGGCGCCTCGTAAATCGCATGATAATACTGCTGCCCCACGCTTTCGCAGCGCTTCACAGCCGGCAATTCCGATTGTGACAGGGCCAGCAGCGACTTGGATTTCGCGAAGCGAGCGGCAATGGCGCCAACGGCAAAGGCGGCGAGCACGAGCGCCACCTTCCACGCCAGCCCGCTTCGCCGCGGCGGAGGCTTGGGCTCGGTCTGAAGAATTCGCTGCAACTGCTCGGTGGCAGCCATGCGGGCCTCGATCGACAGCGTCTCCTCCCCGAAGCCCAATGTCGCAGCATCGGCCGCGAGGGCGTCGTCCAGCCCCTCGACTTTGACGCCGCGCAGATCGCGGAGAATCTCCAGTGGAAGCTGATACCGCTCCGCCGGATCCTTGACGAGCATCTTGTGAACGATGCGGCACAAGGCCGGCGGCAAATCCGGCCTCACTTCTTCGAGCCGCTTCGGTTCCGCCTTGAGATGCTGGAGGGCAATGGCCAGTGCCGTGTCGCCGTCGAATGGCGTTTGTCCGGCCAGCATCTGGTAGCAGGTGACGCCGAGGGAGTAGACGTCGCTGCGCGGGTCAACGGCCTTGCCCTCGACCTGCTCGGGACTCATGTATAGCGGAGTCCCCATCGTGATGCCGACCTGGGTGAGGTTCATCGCCTCCTGACTCGCCACGCGAGCCAGGCCGAAGTCGGCGACCTTCACCTCCCCCGACTGGGCCAGCATGATGTTTTCGGGCTTGATGTCCCGGTGAATGATTCCCTGTTCGGACGCCTTGTGCAGCGCGGCGGCGACCTGGCGAAGAATGCTCACCGCCAACGCGGCCTCGAGCCCCTGGCCGCGCCGCGCCAGGAGCTGCTTGACGTTCTGGCCGGCGACATACTCCTGCGCGATGTAATGAATGCCATCCACGCAGCCCACCTCGTGGATCTGCACGATGTTGGCGTGGACGAGTTTGGCGGCGGCCTGGGCTTCGTAGTGAAAGCGGCGGATGTAGGCGTCGTCGCCGGCAAGGCTCCCCTTGAGCACCTTGAATGCCACCTGGCGCTTGAGCGAGAGCTGCTCCGCGAGGTACACCTCGGCCATCCCGCCCCGGCCCAACCGGCGAAGAAGCTGATAATCTCCCAGCCGGCGGCCCGAGAGGTCGGGTTCGCTGCGGGTTTCGCTGAGAGTGGGCTGGGACATGCAGGCGGAATGGTGATATCGGTTCGTTAGCAGGTGATTATTGGCTGCGGGGCCGGCGGCGAGAAGTCGTTTCGCGGGAGGCGCCACTGGCCGCGGTCCCCCTTGGCGCGCAACCCGTTATGGTTGGTGCATTTCCGCCCCCAGAAGGTTTTCGCAGTGTTGGCAATTCGAGTTGAACGAAGCAACCCAACGGCTACAATTCGTTGAATAGTGCCCTCTCTGGTCGCTTCCCGCAGCAGCGTCGGATGACGTCGGCAGTCGGGGTCACGGCTTGCTGGTCCTTCGGGAGAACGTGCGCATGGCCGGCCTGGTTGATAAGTTCTCGCGGGGACGGCGCAAGGGATTTACCCTGGTCGAGCTGCTGGTGGTGATTGCAATCATCGGCATCCTCGTGGCGCTATTGCTTCCGGCGGTGCAGTTTGCCCGCGAATCGGCGCGCCGCACGCAGTGCAGCAATAATCTCAAACAAATCGGCGTGGCGGCGCACACGTTCCACGACGCCAACAAGTCTTTTCCGCCCGGCTTTCAGGGACCGCCCGCGCCTCCCAACGGCCTGCCATTTCCCGGCCTCGTCAATGGCCAGCCCAATCAGTGGAACGGCACGCTCTCCTTCCTGCTGCCGCAGATGGAGCAAGGAGTGATCTGGGACAAGATGAGCGACTTGAATTGGCGGGTTGTCGAGCAGGGGCCGGAATACTGGACGCTGCCGCTGACGTGGAATCAGGCGCAGGTGCAGATTCCGACGTTTCTCTGCCCTTCCACCAACCCTTACGGCACTGCTGCCGGGATGAGCATTCTCAATCAGTATTACGATCCCAACGACAGCATCCTGTGGCTGGAAGCCAGGGCCTGGGCCACCGTGCCCACGCTGGGCCGATCGAATTATCTCGGCTCGTCGGGATATTTTGGAAACCTGGGTCCCGTGCAGCTTTATGAGGGGCCTTTTTCCAACCGCTCCCGCAACACGATGGCCAATTTACAGCGGGATGGCTCCAGCAACGTCCTGCTGTTCGGCGAGGCCGTGGGCCATTACCCTGACCACACAACTTTCCTCGCCGCCCACAGCTTCATCGGATCGGGTTGCCTGCCAACGCGCTGGGGCCTGGGTGAGTCCGCGCCGGGCGCCCGCGACGACACGGTGTATTACAAATTCTCCAGCATGCATCCGAACATGGTTCAGTTCTGCATGGGTGATGGCTCGGTCCGGCAGATTGCCACCAATATCAACTACGCTACCTACATTTACATGAGCGGCATGCACGACGGCGTTGCGCTGGCGGGGCCGGAGTAGTCTTCATCTTGCGCGCATCTCATCTCGGAAAGACCCAAATGATCGCCGTTCGACCTTCCTGGCTTTTTGCCGTCGCGTTGGCACTCGGAACGCTCGGTTGTGGATCCGGCGACAATTCGCCGGCTCCCAAGGACCAGTCAGTCCCGCTGCCAGGGACTCCCCAGCCGCTGGGCGAACCTACCGGCAAAGGATCCGGCGAATTGCCGCCACCCCCTCCTCCGCCCTCCGAGAATCGCTGAGCGGGCTGAAGCGGCTCTGGAAACCGGCATGGCGCATACAAGCGCTCTGGGATACAATTCCTGATCGATCTGGTGCCGTCCCCTGTCCCCGGGAGTCAGTTGTGGAAACCGAATGGTACAACCGCGCGGAAGTGATTCAGAAGCGGATACTTCAATTGCGAGACAGTCTTTGACTACGAGCGAAAAAACGCTCGCGTGGCGGCAATCGAGCAGCAGATGTCCGAACCTGGCTTCTGGGCCAATCAGGAAAAGGCCAAGGAAGTCGTCGGTCAGCTCAAGGGACTGCGGAGCATCGTCAAACCGCTGGCCGAGGTGATGGCCACTGCCGGCGATCTGCCGGCGATGCTGGAAATGGCGGACGAGGACGAATCGTTTGCGGCTGAGGTGCGCGCGGAGATCGAAAAACTGGAGACGCGCTTGGACGAGCTCGAACTCAAGTCGCTCCTCTCCGGTGAGCACGACGCAGCCGGCTGCGTGATGAGCCTGTATGCCCGCGACGGCGGCACCGACGCCTCCGACTGGGCCGAGATGCTGATGCGGATGTATATCCAGTGGGCCCAGAAGAACGACTACGAAGTGCAGATCCTCGATCGGGCCGACGGCGAAGTGGCCGGCATCAGCAGCGCCACGATCGCCATTCGCGGGCCGATGGCTTACGGTTACCTCAAGGGGGAGCATGGAATTCATCGCCTCGTGCGGATCAGCCCGTTCAATGCCGAAGGAAAGCGGCAGACGAGCTTTGCCGCGATCGATGTGGCGCCCGAGATTTCCGACGAGAAGGAAATCGAGATCGACTGGGAGAATGACATCCGCGAGGAAACGATGCGTGCCGGCGGCGCCGGCGGGCAGCACGTGAACAAGACCGAGAGTGCCGTCCGGCTGGTGCATATTCCCACCGGCGTGGAAGCCAAGTGCCAGAGCGAGCGGAGCCAACACCAGAACCGGGCCATGGCCAAGAAGATGCTCGTGGCGAAACTGGCCCGCATCGAGGAAGAGAAGCGGGAAGCGGCCCAGGCGGCGCGGTACCAGAGCACGGCCAAGGTGGGCTTCGGGTCCCAGATTCGCAATTACTTCCTGCATCCCGACCAGCGGGTCAAGGACAGCCGCACGGGTTACCTCGAAAACAATTTCGAGCGCGTGCTGGACGGGAACATTCAAGGATTCTTGGATGCGTATCTCCGCTGGCGGGTGAAGAACGAGCCAGCCGCGGCGGACGATAATTAACGTCGCGAAACAAGATGTCCAGCGCGGTTCTAAATGCCCAATGACGCCCTGTTCGTTGAGTCCGTGACCGCCACGGGCCATCGGCTGCGCGTCGATTTTTTCAAGTTGGCCGACCGGTATGGCCATCGGTTGTCGGTTGTGGTGCGGGATGAAGCGGACCGCGAAGCCCTTGTGCCGTTAGCTGAATCGGTCGAAGGGTCCAGTGACGATCCCTGGCCCCCCAGCCCGGCGCTACAGTCGCTGAGCATTGAACAGCTCGCCGGCGGCTGCACGGCGGCACTTCTGGTCGGCATGGCGGGGCGAAGTCACTGGTCGGCCAGCATTGAGGTGAAGCCCGAGGACGCCCTTGGATTGATCCAATTCGACTTCGCCTCTCGCAGCCCGGAATTACCGCGATCGATTTCCTGCGAATATCGAGTGTTCCCCGGGGTTGAAGTTATTCTCGACCCGAAGATATGGCTTCTGCTGCTGCGTTGGAAAAATGTACTCGTCGTGATGAAAGGCTTGCACGGCTGTGACAAACCGGATGTAGTCGCGGACATTCAGCCGCGATTCCGCTTCGTTCTGCCAGTAGGAGCACTGAAGGCGAAAGAAACATTGCGCTGGAGTTACAACGTATGGCTGGGACGCGCTGATCTGCGCAGCTAGCGCATCTGCCCGCCCGGTCGATTTGCCGTCGGCCCGACGGCACCGCTCGCCCGCGCTACCGCCTTCTGCTGTACCGCCGCCGAAACCTGCACGAATTGATCGCGGACCTGCGCGTCGCAGCCGGTCAGCCGCGCTGCCAGCCGCTGCATCCCAGTGCCGTTGGCCTCCGCTGTCTGAGACACCTTGGCAAAAAAGCGCGTCGTCTCGGTGAAGTTCGTGTCCGCCGTCTTGCCCACCAGCGGATAGAGCGTCTTGGCCACCAGGTCCGCGCCAGCGTTGTCGATCGCCAGAAACACGTCCAGCACGTTGCCGATGTATTCGCGGCCGTCTTCCCCCTGGCGAAATTCCGAGCGGAGCATCACGACGCAGCGGCCATTGATCCGCCGCTTGAAGAGGGGTCCTTCGTAGTATCCCTCGCCGTAGGCCACGTGCAGTTCGCTCGTGCCGTAGGCCAGTTCGACGTTGCACAGTGTCCCCGCGCCGTCGTTTCCCTTCCAGGTGTACGCTCCGGTTCGCTGCGCGGTCATGCCGGCCACGCCCATGAGCTGCCAGATGTTGAGCACGATCTCGGGATTGCGCAGCAGAAAGAGATACATTCCCGTATCGCAGGCAACAACCTTCTCGGGCATCCGCCGGTAGATGCTGGGGCGCTCCACGACCGCGAGAATCTTCTGCTGCGCCGCTTCGTTCAGCTTGTCCAGCGGCAATGCCGCCACCGCTTCTTCGCGGGCCTGGCGGGAAGAGGTGGACTGCTCGGCTGCATGAACGCAGCGTGTGAAAAGTCCCAGCCCGCCGGCCAGCAGTGCACCGGCGGCACTCCGCAGCCAGCGGCGGCGCGACGGACGCGGCAAACTGGCGCGCGGTTGACCCCCCATCATCCCCCCTGTCGCTCCGGCGTTGGTCACAAACACAAGGCCAGCGCCTTGCGCGGCAAGATTTGCCGGTCACAGTGTTTATTCGGCCAAAGGTTGTTGCCGGGCACAGACAAAATTCGTCCTCGTTCGTGCCAGGCTGCTAGCGGGCAGGCGTCAGGCCCTGCGATGGCTGGCCACCCTGGGCTATCATGCGGGCATTGACGCTATTCGCCTGCTCGTTGCATTTGCTTTCGGCACGACTGTGACCATGGCTGCCAACAAAGTCGAAACGCTCCGCTGGGTTGGCGATGCTGGCGGTCATCTTGTCCTGCTCGACCAGACTCGATTGCCGCTGGAAATGGTCGAAGTCGAATGCCGGCAGGTGGAGACCGTTTGGGAGGCAATCCGGCAGCTCCGCGTGCGGGGGGCACCGGCCATTGGCATCGCGGCGGCATACGGGGTCGTCCTGGGGATGCAGCGCCATGCCGCTGGCGACCAAGGGGAGCTGCGGCGGCAGCTTGAGCAGGTCACCGGCTATCTGGCGACCAGCCGCCCCACGGCCGTCAACCTGTTTTGGGCCCTGGAGCGGATGAAGAGCCGCGGGCTGGCGGACCTTGAGACGAAGCCGGCCGCGGAATTGGCCGCCGCTCTCTTGGCCGAGGCCAAAGCGATCCACGAAGAGGACCGGGCCATCTGTCACGCCATCGGCCGCTATGGGGCGGAATTGCTGGGCGATGGCAGCGGCGTTTTGACCCACTGCAACGCCGGTGGCCTGGCCACGGCAGAATATGGCACGGCCCTGTCGGTTTTTTTTACGGCCCAGGATCGAGGGAAGCGGCTGCACGTCTTTGTCGATGAGACCCGCCCGCTGCTTCAGGGTGCTCGCCTCACCGCCTGGGAATTGGCACAGCGCGGCATTCAGGCGACGCTGATTTGCGATTCCATGGCGGCTCAGGTGATGCGCGAAAGGAAGGTTCAGGCCGTGATGGTGGGCGCCGACCGCATCGCAGCCAACGGCGATACGGCCAACAAGATAGGCACCTACTCCGTCGCTGTGCTGGCCCACGCCCACGGCATTCCGTTCTATGTGGCGGCACCTACGACGACCTTCGACCTGACACTGGCCAGCGGCGAACTAATTCCCATCGAGCAGCGGGCCGCCAGCGAAATCACCCACGGGTTCGGCCGACAGACCGCTCCCGACGGCATCGGCGTCTACAACCCCGCCTTCGACGTGACGCCTGCCAGGCTGATCAAGGCGATCGTCACCGAGAAAGGGATCATCGAGCCGGTCAATGGCGAGAATATCGCGGCAGTCGTGCGGTAGACTCTGCCGATGTGCGGTCCACGGGGTTTATGATCGCGGCTAATGCGGATACAAAAGCGTAAGTAGTTATCGAACGGCCAAAAATTGGCGGAGACAATCCATGCCTACGACTCAAGAGCTCTTCAAGGCCGCCGAGCAGGCCAAGCGCGAAGCCGACAGCACGCGTCTGCCCGAAAAGTACCAGGAAGCGATTCAGAAGTACGAGGAGGTGCTGGCCGCCGACGACAAGCACGTCATCGCGCACATGACCCTGGCGGTCTTGTATGGCAAGCTGGGTCGGCACGCGGAAGCAATCCAACACGGCGAGCGGGCCTGCCAGCTCGAGCCCGACGAGGTTTTCAATTACAGCGCCCTCTCCACCACCTTCCAGCGGGCATTCGAAGCCACCCAGGACCGGCAATACATCTTCAAGGCCGAGGAGGCCAAGATGAAAGGCCAGGAGGTACAGTGGCGGAAGCAGCAGGGGGGATAGGGGAAGGGGTCAGGTTTCAGGAGTCAGGGCACTGAAGGGTCACGGACCTTACGGACGTGGCTACTTCCTGCCGGCACTCTGGGCCTAGGGCGGATTGGAGTCTGGCTTTAGGTGTGTTGACTGCGGCACGACTTACTATACAATTGTGGCATACACTGGCACCTCCGTGCGTTACCGACTGGGCGGCCCGCCACTTCGGCCGGTCGCCGCTGCGCGGGCATTTGATCATTGACATCCTGGTTGCACTCGAGACGCAAGGCTCGGCCTGCCATCTCCAACCCCCCCGGTTGGGTTATTCCCTTCAGACATTCTGTCTGAGGCGACTTGCGCCCACTAGATTGGGGAAGCGACGGATCGCAACCCGGTTGTATACAATAGAATAGATTACGGCCGCGAGGAGTTGCGCCGCCTTAAGTCGGAAAATGCATGCCCCCCTTCAGGTGTTCCCTCGGAGGTGAGAGAGCAGGGGTCAGAGAGCTGAGAGCAGCTAAGTGAGCAGAGCGCAGAATTGAGGTGAGGAGTCGGCAGACAGACTTACTGCTCTCTGACCTCTCAACCCCTATGGCAACATTTGTTCCCTTACCGGTCGCACCCGACTCAGCGCAAAGCGACTCGTAAACCGACTCAGCGCAGAGTCGGGTGAGGGAAAATCGCCCCAGGACGATGGCGAATACCCGCCCGACTCACCCGACTCATCGTGCCAGGACCGACTCGTGTATTAGGGAAGGAATACTGCCGGAGAGGACAGGAGACAGGAGATTAATGGTCTCTGACCTCCGCCCCCCTGGAGCCAGGGGGCAGGGTAAAAAGCAGGCCACAGGATTGACTCCCGTGGCCTGCGAGTGTTGATGTTTGACGACCGGGGGGAGGGCCAATCTACCGTCGGCGACGGAAGAGCCCGCGGCCTCGGTTGTTGTTGTAATAGGTCGTGGTTGCGGCTGGCTGCTGCGTCTGCGGCTGAGTGCCCGTCGCAGCGACTGCTTCATTCGCGGCAGCGGGCTCCTGGGGAGCCGGCTCCTGAGCGGCGGCCGGAACCACCTGGCGGTCCACCTCGACCTTGGCGGGACTCGCTTCGGTCCCGTTCTTTTCGGCCTCTTCTGCGGCCAACTTCTCAGCCAGACCTTCGTCCTCGCCCCGCTCGTCTGCGGTCGTGGCGTGGCCGTAGACCCCGACGTAGTAAATCGCCCCGCCGGGACCGATGGCATAGCCAAAGCCAGCTTCGTCCGTGCCGCTGACGATCGACGCATAGTGCCCGCTGCTTCCCTGCCAGACGGAAAACGCGTCTTCCACGGAGCGGTAGTTGTAGGCGATGTTCTCCCGGACAAAGCCCCGGAAGCCGAACTTCTGAGCCCGATATTGCGGGCCGCCGTTGCTGTAGTGCTGGAAATCCCCAGTCCGCGCCATGTAGTTGGCGTGATCCTGGGCCGCCTTGGTCAAAGCTGGGTTGATTCTGTGCGGAATCAAACTCAAACGACGGCGGATTTCGTTATTCCGCCGGAGCATCGACAACAGCGTCGGGTGCCGATGCAGGGGATTTTCGACTTGCGCTTCCCCTTGTGCCTGTCCGTCCTGTGCCTGTTGTGCCTCGTTCTGTTCTGGCTTTGCCTCTGTTCCTGCGGTTTGCTGTTGACCTTGGTTGTTGGCGGGCATCTCGGCAAGTGTCACCGAGCAGGTCAACGCCGCCAGTGCGAAACACGCAATCCTCATCATTTTTCCGTTTCCTCCTTGCGAACCAAAAGCGAAACTGGATGGTAGGTTGGGCAAAATGAACCCAAAAGTGAGGCCCGGTTATGATTCAGGGCCGCGCGTGATGCAAGTCCCTGGCGGAACAGGAGGGGGAGAAACCTCTATCCATCCGGGTGGTCAGATAGAAATAAAGTTTTCCGGTAAAATAAGTTAGGGAAAATGGGATGAGTGGGAATGGAACTTCGCGGTACGTACAAAATCTGTCTGCCCGGACGGCCAAGGTCGGTCCACCGTGGGCGATGGCCGGCGCCAAGGTTCAATGATGAGCCCGAGCCGTTTGTGTCCAGTTGTTTAGATGAAAACGCCGGCAATCCAGCACGGTAACGGATTTCAGCGTTCGCAAGCGACGTTACGGTAGTCGCACATCGGAGTTGGAATGAGGTCGCGCACGTTTGATGCCGGTTAAGGCCTGGAGCTTGTGGCTCCTGTGTCGGACGTGCGTGCCTCGCCGGTCACCGATTGCCGACTCGCATAGCATCGACGTCTGGATTTCGTCATAATGCCAGTAGCAATCGTTTTGACAGCATCTGCTTTGAGAGCTTGATTCGGAGAGTTTGACCATGCGCCGCTTCGCATTTGCCGCTGCTTTTGTCGGTTTTCTGTCGGTGCTTACCTCACTGGCCAGGGCGGAGGGGGAGGGACAGGCCGATTTGGATGCTGCCACCGACCTCCAAGTGGGCGCCGAGTCGCTGGCCGACCTGGAAAAGGTCTCCGACTTGATCGAAAGTGCCCTCAAGAAAGGGCTCGACAAAGGGCAGCAGGACTTTGCCAGGCGGATGCTGGCGGCCACGCTCTATCAACATGCAGACCGGCTGAGCAAGGCCATCTTTGAACAGAAACCCCCCACGCGGAACTGGCAGCTTGTCCGCCAGCACGCGCTAAAGGACCTGGAAAAAGCCAAGCAGAACGACCCTAACCTGCCTGACGCGTACCTGCTGCTGACGCGCTTGCACGCCGAGCTGCCGGGAGGCGATGAGAAAATCGCCAAACAGTCGATTGAACAGGCCGTGAAGCTGCTCAAGGACAATCCCAAACAGCAGGCGGCGGCATACGTCCTACGCGGCAAGATTGTCGAAGGTCTGGACGAGAAACTGGAGAATTTCGAGGCCGCTTGCCGGGCAGACCCCGACAACCTGGAAGCCTTGCAGGCAAGAGCTGTCGTCTATTTGCAAAAGGAAGATACGGAAAAGGCGATGGCCGATTTCGCCAAGATCATTGACAAGGACCCGACCAATTCACAAACAATTGCCGTGGTGGTGGCGATTCTGGTCGAAAAAAAGAAGTTTGACGAGGCGATGAAGTATGCCGATAAGCTGATCGAACGCAAGCCGGATGAAGGCGCTGGATACCGTATCAAGGGGAGCCTGCTGTTTTTCAAGGATGAAGACAAGGCCGCTCTGGAGCAGGTCAACAAGGCCCTCGACAAAGATCCCAACGACGCCGAGTCCCTCCTTCTGAGGGCGCAGGTTTACTCGGCGCTCAAGGAAAACGACAAGGCCAAGGCGGACATTGAGAAGGCGATGCGGATCGATCCCGATTCGCCGCGCGGAATCCTCATGCGGAGCATGGTCGCGGCGCAGCAAAAGCGCTTCGCCGAGGCGATTGCCGATATCAAGCTGCTGCTCCAGGTCGATCCGACGGACGTCAATTTACGGCTGCAACTGGCTTCGTATTACGTCGCGGACAAGCGGCCCCGCAAAGCCATTGAAATGATGTCCGCCATCCTGGCGGACGAAGAAAAGAATGCCGACGTGCTGCGGGCCCGCGGCGATGCGCTGCTGAGCGTCGGCCGTCACGCCGACGCGATTGCCGACTACGACAAGGCGCTTTCGATCGCGCCGGAAGACACGGGCGTCCTAAACAATCTGGCGTGGGTGCTGGCCACGTCGCCGGAAGACAACCTGCGAAATGCCAAACGGTCGATCGAACTGGCCACCAAGGCCTGCGAGCTCACCAAGTACGACAAGCCCCATATTCTCAGCACGCTGGCGAGCGGCTATGCCGAGATGGGGGACTGGGACACGGCCATCAAATGGTCCAGCAAGGCGGTCGAGGGTGGCTCAGACGAGCCGGAAACGGCCGAACAGCTCAAGAAAGAGCTGGAAAGCTACAAGCAGAAAAAGCCCTGGCGGGAAAAGCAGGAGATCGAAGAGAACACCAAGCCGCTTGAGCCGGGAAAGGATGATCTGGAAACGTAGGGAAATGTCGAATGTCGAAAGTCAAATGACGGAGGAATGAACGAAATCCGAATGACGAATCCGGACTTCGTTCGTCGACGTTCATTTGGAATTCGGAATTCGTCATTCCAAGACAACCCGCAACCGCTCCAGTTCCAACTTCCCGCGGCACGGTGAAAATGCTAGCGGCGTAAGTTGCGCCCCCAGGTCTTCCGCTTCCGGCGGCAAGACGCAGACCGGCACCGATTTGGCGTGGCAACTACCTAGCCGCAAGCTTCCCAGCACGATTTCTCGGCAGACCACGGTGCGCCCCTCGATTCGCACCGTCCGCTGTGGCGCATCGGCCGGCACTTGGATTGCCGCGGCATCCAGCACGCTGGCTGGCAGGCACGTGACCGCGTCGCTGGCCTCCGACCAGGAAAACGTTGCGCAGGCGGCGTCAGCGATCAGCGCCGTGACGCGCACGCGTCCGGACTGCAAATAAACGGGAACGTGCACAGCAAACGCCAGCGCGTCGTACTCATCCAGCTTGCGGGCGTCGGCCGCATAATCCCGGGCCGGACCGAGCCGGCACTTCGTTCCCGACTGTTTGATTAGGCGCGTCACTTCCTCGTCGCCTGCCAGTTGCCTGTAGCGCTCGGCGATTTTTACGACCGTGGAGCGTATCCAGACAAGATCCAGCGCCAGAGCGCAGCGGTCCTGGCCCAGACCGGAAAGCTGCGTGCGGACGTCGTCCCGACCGGCGAGCGACTTAGGTTCGACCACGTCGGCCGAAATCAGCTTGAGCTGCTCGGACAGGGCGGCCCGCTGCGGGTCGCTGCTGGAGAGCCGGGCGAGCTGCGACTTGAGTGCATTGATGGCCGGCGCAGCCTGCTGCCACGCCTGCTCGTTGCGTGCGGTCCGCTCGTCGAGTGCTTTCTGAGTCGTAACGATCCGCTCGCGCAGGCTGGGGAGGCGCTTGAGCCGCATTCGCAACTGCACTTCCAGCGGAAGACCCCACACGCGGCCGGTGATTTTCACGAGGCTGTGCTGCTCGTTAAGCTGGCGGGCGGCCTGCTGTGCCTCGTCCTCGGCGGCTGCGGAATTCGCGGCACTGACCAGCAATACTAGCGCGAAACAAAGCCCCCTCGCGCCGCGGCTTCGCCAAATCGCACACTCGATCATTCCCGCAGGCTCCCCCAGTTCCCCCTTCGATCGTGCCGGACGATTCTATCGTAACGTGCGGGCGAGCGCGAAATCAATCTCCCGCCGGCGCGGCGGCTCACTCGGCGGCTGCCACACGGCCGATAACTCGCAGGAGGGACCGTCCCCGGGGCGAAGGATCGCTCGCGAGATTGGCTTGGGAGCGATTCTGCCATGCTACGAGCATTCTTGATGGCGCTGGGCATTACGGCCTGCATCTTCGGCGCCGAATGTATGGCCGTGGACCGGTTTGTCATGGCTGGCGAGGACACAACTGCCAAACCAGCCCAGCCGGCATCGCTGTTTGGACCTCCTGCCCCCGCGGCGCGCGAATACAAACCTCCGGAGTGGATGGCCTGGACACTCTTGTCCGGCGGCGCGATCGTCATCTTGTATTCCGTGGCGATGAAGCCGGAGTGAGCCCGCCCGCTTATACCGCTCTTGCCGTTTCTTATGGCCCGGCAAGGCTGACCCGGCGGCACATGGCCGCCGTCTGACTATCGCCGCTGGCCGCTGGCAAGCATCATGGGAAAGGGAACCCTTTCCCTGGAGCTAGCCGTGCCCCGGATCTTGCGCCTCCTGCTTGTCGCCGGCCTTTTGCTGATCAGTCCTCTGGCGGCCCGCGCCCAGTTCGGCGCGAAGGACGAAAGCGGCGGACCGCGGCTCGGCAAGACTCAGACGCATCAGTGGAAGACCGGCATTGTGGTTTCTGCCATTGGCGGCGGAGGCGTTGCCAATGTTTACGGGACGATCCCCGTGCCGACCGACTGGCCGGAACAGCAGGTGAAGGTCGTCAAGGAAGACATCTCGCCAACGGCCCGCGGCGTGACGTATCGCGTGGTGGACAACAGCATCCGCCAGATGATCTTCGAAATACCTGCCATCCAGCCCGGCACGAGCGGCCAGGCGCTGATCACGTTTGAAGTCTCCAAGGCAGCAATTCTCCCGCCGGCCGATCCTGCCGCCTACGTGATTCCCAAGTCCGCGCCGCGGGACATCAAGAAGTATCTGGGGGCCAGCCCGTTCATCGAAGTGACCAACACTCGGATCAAGGCCCTGGCCAAGGAATTGACTGCCGGCAAGGACAGCGCCTGGTTGCAGCTCGAAGCGATCTACGACGGCCTGCGCGACAAAGTGAAAGTCGAGCCGGTCAAGCAGGCCGGCGCGGCGGCGGCACTCAAGGAAGGGAAGTGCACCAAGGAGGACTTGACCGCGCTGTTCGTCGCCTGCTGCCGGGCGCACAAGGTGCCGGCGCGGATGGTGTGGGTCGTGGATGGCTGCTACGCGGAGTTCTACCTCGAGGACAGCAAGGACAAGGGCTATTGGTTCCCCGCCAATCTGGCTGCAAAAGAAAAGGAATTCGGCCAGGTCACCGATACCAAGCCAATCATGCAAAAAGGCGATAATATCAAGGTGCCGGAGAATAAGGAGGCGTACCGGTTCGTGCCCGAGTTCATCAAGGCCAGCGGCGTTGCCGGCGGCAAGCCGCGGCCGGAGTTCGTGCGGCAGCTTGAGATAGCCAACTAGCAAGTGTGGGAGTATGCGAGCGTGAGGGTGTGCGAGTGAGCGAGTGTGAGGGTGAGCGGATATGAGACTGAGAATTAATGACCTTCCGACTCTCAAACCCTCAGACTCTCGTACCCTCATACTCTCAAACTCTCACACCCT
Organism: Pirellulaceae bacterium; assembly: GCA_035649415.1. Lineage (GTDB taxonomy): Bacteria > Planctomycetota > Planctomycetia > Pirellulales > Pirellulaceae > DATKDU01. Next base: position 27,305 of record DASRJP010000005.1, read on the forward strand.
CATACCGAGCATGCGCGTTTTGCTCCTCTCGCTCCTCGCTGTCGCCGGCGCATTTTTCGGCACGATTGCCGCTGCCGCCGACAAGGACGCTCCGCCAAATCTGGGCGACGAAACCTTGAGCAAATGGCGCTTCGGCGTCATCGTCAACGCCCGCGGCGGCAACGTCACCGGTATTCAGGCAACGCTGCCGGTACCTACCGACTGGCCCGAGCAGACTGTCAAAATCGTCGATGAAGAAAAGTCGCCGACCGTGCGGAAAATTGCCTATCGCATGCTCGACGGAGGCGTCAAGCAGATGGTGGTTACGATCCCGCGCCTGAAAGCCGGGGAGGAAGCCAAGGCCGTCGTCACGTTCGATATCGTCAAGCGGGAGATCCTCGAGCCCGGCGGAAAACAAGAGTTCGTGATTCCCGCCAGGCCGGCCCGTGACCTCCAGAAGTACCTGCTGCCGAGCCCCTTCATCGAGAGCAAGGACCCCAAGTTCTCCCAGATCGCGCCGCAGATTCTCATCCGCGGCGAGCGGGCCTGGGACCAAACGGAAGAAATCTACAAATTCGTCCGCGACAACGTGAAGTACGAATTTGCCGAAGACATTCGCCCGGCGATCGACGCGCTGAATGATCGCAAAGGGGACTGCGAAGAATTGACGAGCATTTTCATCGCCCTCTGCCGCGCCAGCAAGATTCCGGCGCGAATGGTCTGGGTGCCGCGGCATTGCTATCCGGAGTTTTATCTTGAAGACCAGGAGGGGCGCGGACACTGGTTCCCCTGCCAGGCCGCGGGTGCCAAGCACGAGTTTGGCGTCATGAAAGAGGACCGGCCGATCCTGCAGAAGGGGGACAATTTCAAAGTCCCCGGCGACAAGGAGCCGCAGCGCTACGCGAAGCAAGCGCTTACCGCCACCAATGCCGACGCCCCGCCGGAAGTGAAATTCG
>DASRJP010000006.1:0-19179 GCA_035649415.1 Pirellulaceae bacterium
GGGGACCGAGGAGTTCGGCGATGAGGAGCTCAGCCCCGCCAATTACACCGATTGGCCCGGCCTGTTCGAAGTGGCCAGCGATAATGCCGCATCTACTCGAATTGGGTCAACGGCAACGAGAATTTTTACTTTCGCGGCAACACGGACCAGCTCAACGACGCCCTCAAGAAATTTGCCGCCATCAAGGTCGAGAAGCACGAGGTGCTCATTCGGCCCGGGCCGGGCAAGGCCCATTCATTCAACAGCGAGCGGATCCTCGACTGCAACTGGCATGTCAACGTTCACGGCGGCATTGCCAAACACTTGACGACGCTCGACAAAGGGACGAACTTCTGGCCGGTCGAGCCAACGATGACGATCTGGATCGGCGGCGGCATCGATCTGGCCAAGATCAAGATTCCCGACGGGGTGAAGGTCCTGAGCGTGAACGACAAAGCGGCCCGCGCCCGAGCGGGACTCGATAGCAAGGACCAGACGGTTCGCGGCTGGGGTTCGTCGATTCCTGCCGACATGAACCCGCACGACCCGGAGAATTACGCGGCGGTTGAGAAGCTGCTCAAAGACGATGTGAACTGGGTTCGCATGTGCGCCGCCGGGACCATCCAGCAGTTCGGCGCGCGGGCCAAGCCGGCCATTCCGCTCCTCAAGGAGTGTGAGAAGTCGGAGGACGAAAACCTCAAAACGACCGCGACCAAGGCGATTGCCGCCATCCAGAGCGCCAAGGAGGACGAGGCGCAAGCGAAAGAATTTACCGAAGCGGTCAAGAAGATCGAGGAGTTCAAACAGCAGCAGGCTAAATAGGCCAGTGCGCTACATCAGTTCGCGAATCGGCGTCGGATCGCTCACGATGTGCGTCGGCCGGCCTTGCGGGGTGTAGAGCATCTTGTCGGGATCGATGCCGAGCTTCATGTAGATAGTGGAAACAAAGTTCTCCGGCGACAGGACCCGATCGCTGGCCGAGTGGCCGCGCTTGTCGGTCGCGCCCACCACGGTTCCGCCGCGTGTATTGCCACCCGCCATCAGAATACTCATGGCATTGGCCCAGTGGTCGCGGCCCGGCTTCGACTGGCCTGAGAGCGTGCTGATTGCCGGCGTGCGTCCGAATTCGCCCAGCGCCACCACCAGCGTCGTTTCCAACAGCCCCCGCTGGGCCAGATCGGTAATCAGCGCCGCCACGCTCTGGTCCCATCCGGGCAGCCGTTTGGCACAAGCGCCGAAAATATCGCTGTGGTGGTCCCAGCCGCCGTCGTAAACGGTGACGAACGGCACTCCCGCCTCGATCAGCCGCCGAGCCAACAGGCAGCGCTGACCGAAGGCGTTCTTGCCGTACGACGCGCGAACCCGCTCGTCTTCGCGGTGAATGTCGAATGCCGCCTGGGCCGCCTTGGAGGTGACCAGGTTGAAGCCCTGCTGATAGTATTCATCGAAGCCTTGCACTGGGTCGCCGGCGGCCGGATCGTTGATCCGCTCGAGCTTGTCCACGAACTTGCGCAAATCGGTGCGTCGGTGGAAACGATCGTCGGTCAGCTCCTTGGGCAGGGCCACGTCGCGAACGCGGAAACCCTGATTGCTCGGATCGCCATCCACTACGAACGGCGCGTACTTGGCGCCGAGGAAATTCGGACCGCCGCTGCGCGACATCTGCGGCATTGAAAAATAGGCCGGCAGACCGTTGTCCTTTCCCAGCTCGTGTGCGGCCACCGAGCCCATGCTCGGATGGAAGCTGACGAACGCCCCGCAGCCGACCGGAATTCGCGGCGGCGCGCCGGTCATCATGTAGTGGTTGCCCGCGCCGTGATTTCCCTGGTCGTGGCGCACCGACCGGATCATGGCGAACTTGTCGAGCAAGCCGGCCAGCCGCGGCAGATGCTCGGAAAACTGGACGCCCGGGACCGCCGTGGCGATGGCGTCAAATTGGCCGCGAATTTCCGCGGGCGCTTCGGGCTTGGGGTCAAACGTTTCGAAGTGGGATGGACCGCCGTCCATCCAGATCAGAATGCAGCCCGTGGCAGCGGCTTTGACGCCGCCTGGGGACGCCGCGACAGCCCGCATCTTCAGTGCGCTGACCAGTCCTCCCCCCAACAGGGTCCCCAGCCCCAGCTTCAGGCAATCCCGACGGGAAAAGCCTTGGCAATTTCGGTTGAGGGGCATCGCCCAGTCTCCCAGACCCGTGTTGCCGACAACTGCGGCGTTTGACCGTCCCGGAAACCATTCAAGTTCACTTATCTTATCGACTTAAGAAAGCTCGTGCCAGCGCAGGGAACTCTCTCCGGCAGGCCAATAATTTTGTTTGACACTGGCTTTTTGGCCGCCTCAGCGTTATTCTCAGCGAAACAAACAATTTCCCTTTACTTGCAAAAGCGGCTCTGGGGGATGTCGTGCGCGAGAATAGTCGGCTGGCGTGCGTCTTAGTCATCGGCGCAGTCCTGTACCCGGTTCTGGCCGGGTGCGACGGCGGCGGCACTGCCGGCGTCAAGCAGGAAGAATCAAGCCTCAAGAAGCTGGCCCTCTTTTATGGACCTTATCAGGGTCAGCATGAGGGGGCACTGCCGCCCGACGAGCAGGCGCTGAAAGAGTTCATCAAGGCGCAGGGCATTACCGACGTCGATGCCCTGTTCGTTTCCGAGCGCGACAAGCAGCCGTACGTGATCCTCTACGCCGGGGAAACGCTGGGGACCGACGGGCCCGGCGGATCGCCGGTGGTGGCCTACGAAAAATACGGCGTCGGGGGCAAACGCTACGTCGCCAGCACGCTGGGCGCCGTCGAAGAAGTGGACGACGCCAAGTTCCGGGAGTGGGTGAAAAATCCGAAGTAACAACCGACACGATTTCGCGCTGTGGTTATTGCCAGAGAGGCGATTGCCGCGGCCGGGACGTTCCGAAAACAGAAACCACGCAGCGCCGAAATCGCGCTGCTCATTATTTGTATCTTTTTCGACTTGTGGAGGTTTGTATGAACATTCCGCTTTCGCGCCGGCGGGCGTTTACGCTCGTCGAGCTGCTGGTGGTCATTGCGATCATCGGCATCCTGGTGGCGCTCCTGTTGCCGGCGGTGCAATACGCCCGCGAGTCGGCGCGCCGCACGCAGTGCCAGAACAATCTCCGGCAGATCGGTCTGGCGGTCCTGAACCATGTGGATCAAACGAAGTACATGCCCACGGGCGGCACCACGCCGTGGCCCGTCCTGGCCCAGTTCGTGGACCCGACGACCGGTTTCATCAACGGGCCGGAGACGCAGGGCTTTTCCTGGCCGTTCCAGATCCTCCCCTATTTCGAGCAAAGGACGATTCACGACCAGCGCGACTCGGCCGGTAACTGGAACAATACCCAGTTCCGCATGGAGTCGGCCCCCATCGAGTCGTTCTTCTGTCCGTCGCGCCGCCGACTGGCCAAACAGGCCAACCGTTATCTGCTCGATTACGCCGGCTGCACCCCCTCGAATAACTACGTTGGCGGCAATGCCAACAACGAGTTGGTGCTGACCAACACGGCGGGCGATCACGGCACCTGGATGTGGCAGGGGGACACCTGGAACGTTCCCTCCAACCGGCAGTGGTTCGGCGCCATCATCCGCACGCCGATCCGCTGGAACGGCAGTGCTTGGCTCACCAACGGGGCTACGCGGGCGATCGGTTTGGAAGGGATCAAGGATGGCACGACCAACGTGCTGCTGATCGGCGAGAAACGGCTCAAGCCAGCGCAATATGGCTCCGGCGACTGGCACGACGACCGCGGCTGGACCGACGGCTGGGACCCCGACACGATGCGCTGCTCGAGCGCGCCGTTTGGCTCCGATCGGACCTGGAATTTCAAACCCTTTCCTGGCGACGACATCGGCTACCATTTCGGCGCCGCCCACGGGGAAGGGATGAACTTCGTCTTCTGCGACGCCTCGGTCAAATTCATCAACTACTCGGCCGACCGCAACATGTTCAACCGGCTGGGCCATCGCCTGGACGGGAAAACAGGAAGTCAGAACGACCTGTAGCAGGCTGCTGGCGGCAAAATCCGTGGACCATATTCGCGGGAACCTCCACTCAGGGTGGTTCCCGCCGCCGCGCGCGGCCCGTGGCTGACTCTTGAGAGCGTGTGAACCATTTGCCGCGGGTGTGCTTTGGGCGATCCGGCCAGGAGAAGGAGTAAGAGTAGGAGTAATGCTAAGACCAGGAGTAGGATGAAGAGCAAGAGCAAGAGAAAGAGAACGAGAACGAGAACGAATCCAGCCACTCCTCCTCTTTCTCTTACTCCACATCCTGCTCAACTTCTTATTTTTAATCGTACTCCTACTCCTACTCTCTCTTCCGCCGCGAGCTTCTACCGCTCTGACGGCCGCGTCTTGTAAAACGACGCTTGCGGATCGTGCGTGATGGTCGGCGTGTGGCCGCCTCCGCACGGGCAGCGCCCGTGGCACACGGCGAACAGCCCCGGAGGCAGGTTTGCCTCCGGCTAAGAGCGCGGAAGCGGCAATTTAGGCGCCTTATCGCCGCGACGATTGTCGGTTAGAATGACAGGCGTCGATTTCGCTGCGCTGCTGCTTGGCAGCGCTCTGTTTCTTCCTGGTCAGTTCGGTCTGCGGTGGCGCTGTGCGCCCGGTGGTTGTGGCGGAGAACTTGACGCCACGGCCGAGAAGTTAGATTAGCCCGGCCGGGGCTTCGGCCGCACTCAGCCCCAGCCACTCCACTTCACTTTCGGGAAGGTTTCGGTAAACGATGGCACGCAATAATCGCTTTGTTCCCAGGCGGCAGCAGCCCCGCCGCCCCGGCCCGACCAACTCGCTGCTCGCGCAACCGCCGGCCCCGATCGAGCCCGCGGCGCCGATCGAATACGGCAAGCCGATCATCGTCATGGAAGACACGAGCAAAGCGACGTTCGTTTACCAAGGCGGGGCCTGGGTGCCGCACGAACGGACGATTGCCGATTGGCGGCAGGACTGCCTGGTCAAGGAGTTGCCGCAGCGTGTCCGCGGCATGGTCCGCTACGAAGTCCGCTGCCCGCTGTCGTGAGCCGAGTGGAGTCAGGACCGGGACGAGCCTGGCGTCGCCTGGTTTACGGCTGGGCGGGCACTCGACGGGAACGCGCGGCCGCAGTCGCAGACCATCCTTCGCGCCGGCACCGTGCGGCCGCAGCCGGAGCAGCGTTTGCTGAAACTGCCCGGCCTGGCCGTGGCAGTCTTCGCCGGCTTCGGGCCGCGCAGCTTGGCGTCGGCGCGGCTGGCGGCGCACTGCGGATGGATGCCCGCTGGGGAGTACGAGACTTTGCCGCACACGGGGCAACTGGGGCGCTGGGGCCCGATCGGCACAGGGGTCATGGGACGCACTCCGGTCCACAAGGTCGTTTCGGGCCCGCCGCCGGGCGCCTTGAGCCATCAGCCAGGAGAGACAGAGCCCGGCGATGCAGCCGCTGCGAGCGGAAAATGCCGCTCGTCCTCGGATCTATGGAGGAAGGCTTAGGAGTTTCTCAGGCCGCTGCGAAGTCAGCCTACATAGATGAAGATGGGTTCAGTATGGTTCGTCCGCGCGGCTTTGGCAAGTGGACGAGGGAGAGGAGAGGTCAGAGGGACAAATGACCAAGTACCAATGACCAATGGACGGCACTGATTCCTGACCCTGTCTCCTGACCTCTGCTCTCTGACCTCTGCTCTCCCCTACGTCTCCACTTTGAAGCACGCCACTTTGTGCCCCAGCCCTTTCAGCCGCGGCGACGACTCGCGGCAATAGCCTTCCACGAGCGGGCAGCGGTCGGCGAACTGGCAGCCTGAGTAATGCCGATCGGGGGACGGCACTTCGCCGCGGAGGATGATCCGCTGCCGCCGGCGCTCGAGCGCCGGGTCGGGAATCGGCGCGGCCGAGAGGAGCGCCTGCGTGTAGGGGTGCAGCGGCTTTTCGTGAAGCTGGTCCGAGTGGGCCAGCTCCACCAGTCGCCCCAGGTACATCACGCCGATTCGCTGCGATATGTGCCGCACCACCGACAGGTCGTGCGAGATGAACAGATACGCCACGCGGAGCTGCTGCTGCAAATCCATCAGCAGATTGATGACTTGCGCCTGGATCGAGACGTCGAGTGCCGACACCGGCTCGTCGCAGATGATGAGCTTGGGTTTGACCGCCAGGGCGCGGGCAATGCCGATGCGTTGCCGCTGGCCGCCGGAGAATTCGTGCGGATAGCGGTTGAGGAACCGCGGGTTGAGGCCGACGAGGTCGAGCAGCCGCATCACTTCGAGCTTACGATCGCGCACATCGTGCAGGCCAAAAATGTCCATCGGCTCCTGGACGATGGATCCCACTGTCATCCGTGGATTGAGCGAGGCGTAGGGATCCTGGAAGATCATCTGCACGTCGCGGCGGTGGGGGAACATCTCCCGCGGCGAAAGGCCGTCGATCCGCGTGCCGGCCAGGCGGATCTCGCCGGCAGTCGGCTGCACCAGGCCGACGATGGCCCGGGCGGTGGTGGTCTTGCCGCAGCCCGATTCGCCAACCAGGCCCAGCGTTTCACCCGGGCGGATGGTGAAGCTGACGCCGTCTACGGCGCGGATCACCCCGTGCTCGCCAAACAGGCCGCGGCTAAACGGGAAATGGACGACCAGGTTCCGCACCTCGAGCAGCGGCTGGATCTTCTCCCCCTTGGGGCGAACGTCGGTGAGGTCAGGGGAGGCGGACATCGTTTTCAAGGACAAGCGACTCGCTTGTCCTGATTGCGTCGATTTCACACCGTTAATAGGTCGTCATAGATCGCGTCCGAAGGAGCATAGCCTCGGAAGAATTGCTCGGTCGTTAGCTTCTGCCAATCATCGTCCTCCGAGTCTTGCACGAGCACGATCACCTTGACTTGCGAAGCGGCGGCAACTTCGTTGGCGATGTTTGGCAGCAGAGGAATGACTCCATCTGCCGGCGGCTCGATCTGGAATTCAAAGGCTTTCATGACTGCGCTCCAATAGGACTGCGGCGAGTCATTCATTATCACTTGCTACTTCTGATGCGGCCACTGCATTTGTTTCGCTTGTCACGCGTGTCATCTGTCCTGGCTCCAGCCAGCAGGCCTTCTTCCCACCGTGGACCGCCGGCTCCAGCGGCGGCACTTCGGTCTTGCACTGCGGCAGCACGTAAGGACAGCGCGGATGGAACTCGCAGCCGCTCGGCGGATGCAGCATGTCCGGCGGCTGGCCTTCGATCGCCACGAGGCGTCCCTTCGTGGAAGTGTCCCAGCGGGGGATCGATTTGAGCAGGCCGAGCGTGTAGGGGTGTTGCGGCCGGGCGAACAGCTCCGTGACGCTCGCCTCCTCCACGATCTTGCCGGCATACATCACCAGCACTCGGCTGCACACGCTGGCCACGACGCCCAGCGCGTGCGTGATCAGGATCACGGCTGTCCCCTGCGACTGCTGAAGCTCCTTGATCAGCTCCAGCATTTGCGCCTGGATGGTCACGTCCACGGCCGTCGTCGGCTCGTCGGCAATCAGCACGTCGGGCTGGCAAGCCAGCGCCATGGCTATCATCACCCGCTGCCGCATGCCGCCGGAGAACTGGTGCGGATAGTCGTCGATCCGCTTGTCGGGAGCGGGAATGCCGACTTTGGCCAGCATGTCGATGGCGTGTTTGCGGGCCTGCGGGCGAGTGTGCTTCAGATGCAGCCGCGTGACTTCGGTGAGCTGCTCCTCGACCGACAAAAACGGGTTGAGTGCCGTCATCGGGTCCTGGAAGATCATGGCGATTTTCTTGCCGCGGATCTTCGACAGTCCGGCCAGGTCGAGCTTCAAGAGGTCCTGGCCGTGGAACAAGGCCTTGCCGCCGGCAATCACTCCCGGGGGCTGTGGAATGAGACCCAGCAGCGCCAGATTGGTGACTGTTTTTCCGGAGCCGGACTCGCCGACAATTCCCAAGGTTTCGCCGGCGGCCAGGTCGAAGGAGACGCCGTTGACGGCGCGGACCAGGCCGTCGTCCGTTCGGAAGTGGACGTGCAGATCTTCGACGCGGAGCAGAGGTGCGGGAGTTGTCACTTTGACGAGTTGAAGTTCCAATCGTGAAGCAACGCCACTACCACTGCAAACCGAACTGCTCGCCGCCGCTGGTCTTTCCCACGCCCCCTTTGAGCGGGCCCGATCGCTTGGGGACAGCCAGCGGCCGCGGCGGCGTTTCCACCTCGGTCTCTGTTTCTTCCTTTTTCCTTTCGGCTTTTACCGGCGCCGCCAGCAGAGCTTTGAGCGACAGACCCATGCGCTGCGCCTCGGCATCGACAGAGACGACCTTCACTTCGACTTCCTGTCCTTCCTTCACGACGTTCTCGACCTTGTATACCTTGTGGTGCGCCAGCTCCGAGATGTGAATCAGCCCTTCCACGCCCGGCGCCAGCTTGACAAACGCTCCGAACTGGGCGATTCGCGTCACGGTCCCCGTGGCCGAGCTGCCGACGGGGAACCGCTGCTCGATGCCGGTCCAGGGGTGCTCCTCAGGGTTTTTGAGTGAGAGGCTGATTTTGCCTGTGTCGGGATCGACTTTTTCGATGCGCACGCGGACCTTTTGCCCCTCCTGCACCACTTCGCTGGGATGCTTGACCCGGTCCCAAGCGAGTTGGCTGACGTGGATCAGGCCGTCCACGCCCCCTATGTCGACGAACGCCCCGAAGTCGTGCAGCCGGCGGACGACTCCTTCCCGCATGGCGCCGACTTCCAATTCGGCCAGCGTCTTCTTTTTCAATTCCTCTTTCTCGCGCTCCAGCACGGCCCGGCGGCTGAGGACCAGATTGCCGCGGCGCTCGTTCGATTCGGTGACCGTGCAAACGAGCTTCTGGCCAACAAATTCGGCCAAATTTTCCACGCGGTACAGGCCGACGTGGCTGGCCGGAATGAAGGCGCGGATGTTGTTGACCTGGCACTCCAGACCGCCGGTATTGGCGGCGGTGACGCGGGCTTCCACCAGCGAGCCTTCCGCGATGTCCGACCAGTCGCCGACGACGATCGCCCCGCCGGGGATCGACAGGTCGTGCAGGTTGTCCTCGGGATTGAAGCCGGTGACGACGACCTCGATCACGTCGCCCACCTGGGGAGGCTCGGTGAATTGCCGCAGCGAAGCGACCCCCTGGTTTTTGCCGCCCAGCGAGAAAAAGACGTTGTCTCCATGCAGCTCGACCACCTGGCCGCGATGACGGGACTCGTTTTCCAGGCGGCCACCCGAATCCGGCGCGGCACGGCCGGCAATCACATCCTCCAGCGATAATCCCCCCAGGGCCGCGTCGATTTCCGCCTGCAGGTCGTCCGGCAGAGGGCCGCGCCGGTTGGGCACCGGCACTTTGGGGGCCGCCGGCGCGAAACTTTCTTCGCGCGGCTTGCGCGGGGATCGCGACCGTTTTCGCTCTCCCGGCGGCGATGCTTCGGGAGATGTCTCCGCTTGGCCTGCGGCGCGAGGGGCTTCTTCGGCAGTCTCGTTCGCCTCACCGGCGGGCTGGTCTGCGCGAGCCCCATGGCCCAAGCGATCTCGCCGCGGCGGACGGGGCTTTTGCCCGGGCGATGGGGGAGGTGCAGCAGCACCTTCCGCCCCCTTGCGGAACCGCGCCAGGTCGATCGGAGCGCGCTGGGCGCCTTCGGCTGACGGCGAAATTTCGCTGGCTACTGGCACGTCGGGTGAAGGAGGCGGATCGGCGGGAGGGACGCTCGGCGAAGGATCGGGCAGCATAAAACGAACTCATTCAGATCGCGAAACGACAGGCGAAAGCGGGCCAGGCCCGAACGAGTTAGTGTACCTGTGGGCCGGAAATCGGGATAGCCGCAGCGGGGGGCGGAGTATCAGGCGAGAGGACTGTCCGGAGAGCGTGAAGGGGAGATTTCAGGTGCGATGGGAGCTGAAGCCAACTTACGTCGTCCGCTCTTTCTCCATCACCAGGTGGTTGCCGGATCCCAAGTACTTGACATCGGACATAAACCAGCGGATGAGCATCAGTCCGCGGCCGTGCGGTTGGTTGAGGCAGGCGTCGCAGGTCGGGTCGGGCACTAGCGCCGGCTCGAAGCCGCTCCCTTCATCGATGATTTCCACTCGGAGCCGCTGCGGACTGCTTTGCAGGATCACAGAAACAGATTTCTGCGGGTCCTCTTTATTGCCGTGCGTGATGGCGTTGACCAGCGCCTCCTCAACTGCCAGGTGGACGCCGAAGACGTCGTGCGGCTCCCATTCGTCGCGGCGGAGCTGCGCCAGCAGCGCATCCACCACCTCCGCGGCGGCGGCGGTCCGACTGGGGATGGTCTGCTCGTGCGTCCAAGACCATGTGGCGGGACTGCTCATGCGTCACCGACGGGCAAATCGTTAGAAACCCCACAATTCCTGCCGCCCGCCAGCGCAGAACTGGACTGGCCACGGCCCGGTTAGAGAAATATAGCTCGCATTTAAAGAAATGCGGGCCAGCCGACGCCTCGGACTGGTGGAGCAGCCCCTACAGCCCGGCCACCGCATCGTTTTCGTTGGCCTTGATGTCGAACACCTGGTTGAGGCGGGTGATGGCGAATACCTCGTAAATCTCGGGGCGCAGTGCGCACAGCCGCATCTTCCCCCCGGCGCCTTTCACCTTCTTGTCCAGGATGATCAACTTGTTCAGCGCTGCGCTGGACAGAAATTCGACGGAAACGAAGTTGAGCACGAGGTTCTTCTTCTGTTCCTTCTCCACCAGGGTAAAAAGTTCGTCCCCCAATTCCTGGATGTTCGCAGCATCGATGATCTTGCGATCGAGGAACCGCACCAGGGCGACATCCCCTGACACGCCTGCCAGGTTCATCACCTCGATCCGACGAAAAACGGCCATACGGTCAACTCCAGACTACTACCAGGGGAGAATTCGTGCCCGATGTGGTTGATCCGCCCCTCAGTGGATGGGACTAAACTACCGCGCGCGGGCCGGGTTTGCAACCGAAGCAGTTTTTGCGGACAGGCCGGCTGGCGCCGTTGCCTTCCCGCAACATGTGGTGCCAGTACCTCATGGCAGCGAGGCATTTCAATAGAGACAATGTCACCTAACTCGGTGCGCCGCCGTCACCTGCCGTGCCGAGAGACCCCCGGACCGGTTTTGGCCCGCCCGTTGCCCGAAGCGCTTGCGGGCTCGTCTCTCCCCGCTTTCCGGCACGGTGTCTCATGCCTCGCGGCATTTCGCCCATCGTTTTACTGGCGACCACTATCGTGGCAGGTCCGATTGCCTGGTGCGCTGCCGCAGAACCTCCGATCCCTATCACCATCGAGATCGAAGGGGGGGCGACGTTCACCGGACTGGTGGACACTCGGACGGATGAACGCCGCCTGTGGCTGCGGTTCGAAGAGGGATTGGCGACAGCGTGGCGTCCCTTCAGGTGGCAGCGAATCGTCGCGGCAACCTACGAGGGACGCAGCGTCGTGACGAGCGACCTGCCCAACCTGGCAAGGCGGATTCAGTCGTCCCGCCAGCAGGTGGTCGTGCCGCGGCGACCAGTGACCGCGGCGGGGCCGCCCGCTCCTCGCCCAGCGCCGCCCACTGCACTGGCCATCGACGCATCGCTGGCTAACTGGGATGCCGATGTGGAAGCTGACGGTCTGGCGCTGGAGCTGCGCCTGATGGACTCCGAGGGTTTCGCCACTGCTGCCAATGGCACGCTGGAGGTCGAACTATTCGCCCCGCGGATTCGCAAGTACCACGAAGCGCCGCAAAGCCGCGGATACTCGGTCGATCTTATCGAGCGTTGGTCACTGCCCCTGGCCAAGGAAAAATTCCGCGACGGCCAGGCTCACATCCGACTTCCTTTCGGCGCTATCCATCCGGAATTCGACCGCGGCGTGGATGCCGTCGGCCTGGTTCACGTGCGTCTGGCCGTCCCTGGACACGGGGTTTTCGAGCAATCGCTGGACGGCGTCGTGCTGCGGCCGTGGTCTCCCACGCGGGATGCGCTGCTGGACAACACAGGCCGGCAATTCTTGCCGACTGAAGAAACTGGCCGCGGCGAGGGTGCGTATCCGCAGCCGAGGTACTAGCGTTGAACGAATTACGCTTGCTTCTTCAGCGACAGCCCGTGGACGGCCAGGACCGTGCCGGCCGAAAGCAGTGCCAGGCCTAGCCAGCGCGGCGGCTCGACGCGCTGCTTGACGACGGGCGCCGCGGCGGCCATCGACGCGCCGGCATCGCTGCTGGCTAGCTCCACCTCCTGCATCCGCTTGGCCAGGAACTGGGTCGTCCGCTCGTTGAGCACGAAGGCCTGCACGTAGCGGAGTTGAATTCCCAACAGCAGCAGAACGATACCCAGGAGGATCCACTGGTTGCGGTTGAACTCCACCATGACGTCCTCTCCTGACCAGGCTGGAGGCGGCGCTGGCCTGGCTGCTGCCGGCCGCTAGCATCGCCTGATCGTGGTATCGAGCGAAGAACCGTCGCGCCTTAAGTTTCCTGCATACTAAGCGGTTTGTGCGGGGGGGGTGACGGCAGGCGACCGCGACCGGCTGATTGCCGTTGACCGCCCCCGGGCAAATTCCTACCATTCCGCCCCGATTCCGGCTGCGCCCTGGTTGTCAGGCCTGATGTATCGAGCAGAGAGCTTGGGCCAGCAGGCGCGATTCTCTCGATGGGCGAGAGTTTGACGACCGGTTCGATCGAATGGAAATGCCAAGGCCAAACTGCCGCGGCAATTCGAAGCACGGATGCTTCCGCCGCGATTACGGCGGGCTTGAAAGGATGCTCGTATGTCGCTCCTGTGGCGAATGCTCTCGTCGTCGGCACTGGTTGCCGGCATCGTACTTGCATTTTCGGGTTGCAAATCAGGTGGGGGCATTTGGACTCCCGGCTGGGGCAAATTGGGCTCATCCAGTTCGGCGTCTGACCTGGCGGTGAGCCGCCCGACGACGAAGGTGCCCAAACCCTCCAGTGATGCGACTCCTTCGACTCCCGGCAGCCTGGCATCGTCTTCGAGCGCCCCCGGAACGCAAAATGGCCCCTATGGCTCTAGCTCGGAGCGCACCAGCACTCCCGGTTCCACTTACGGCAGCCGACCGGCCGCATGGCAAGGGGAACCTCACAGCTCGGTTGCTCCAGCCGGCGGCTATCAGACGGGCGGTCCCTACAACATGGCCAGCCGGCCATCTCAGCCCGGCGTAACACCGGGCGCCTACGCGCAGCCCAGCGGCGCAGCCGCGCTCCCCGCCAGCCGCACCACCGGCCAGCAGGACCAGACATTTGGACAAGCTCAGCCTGCTGCCGGCGCGTACAGCGGCGCGGGCGCTTATGGTGGCGCTGCGCTGCCCGACGCAAGTGCGGCAGGCGCATCCGGCCCGAGCGATGCGGCAAGTGCCTCGATTTACCCTGAAACCAATCCAGCCGGCGCTTATGCCGCGGCCGATGCGGCCGCAGGCAGCAGCAGCGCGCCTCCGCCTAGCAGCGCCCCGGGAGCAGTCATCGAACCGACCGCCACGACCCCGCCCGATCAGGCGACGGTGTCCGGCGACGGTGCAGCATCCAGCAGCATTCCGGAAACGACCAACCCGGCGGCAACCAGCACCAGCTCTGCCGCATCGGGCGAAGTCATTTCCAATCCCTACTCACTGCCGTCATCACCTCCGGCCACCACGCGTCCACCGTCGAACCCCACACCGACCACGACGCCAACTCCGTCCACGGCCCCTTTTACGGCGCCCAGTTTGCCTTCGTCCCTCTCCGGATCGCCAGGCGGCTATCGCCCCGGCAGCACCGCCTCCCCGGGTAGTCGGTATGGCGCTGGCAGCACCATCTATGAGCCATCGACCGCCGCCAGTGGCACTGGCTACTCGACGCCCGACGGGACGATCATGCGGTAACAGCAGTTCACAGGCCACAGTCACGGTCAGTCGCAACCGCCAATGACTATGAGCTGGGAACTAAGGACTGTGGACTTTCTTACCACGGCGTCATCCCGCCGTTAACGCACAGCGTCTGGCCCGTGACGAACGATGCTTCCGGGCTGGCCAGGTATAGGACCGCATCCGCCACGTCCTGCGGCGTTCCCCAGCGACCGGCGGGGATGAGCACTTTGTAAGCGTCTTTCATCTCCTGCGGATCCTTCTCATGCCGCTCGACGGGGACCCAGCCAGGCGCGACCATGTTCACCGTAATGCCGAAGGGGGCCAGCTCGCGGGACATGCTTCGCGACCAGCCGACCTGGCCACCCTTGGCGGCGACGTAGGCACTGAACGGGGCAACCGACCGCTGAAACACTTCGCTGGTGATGTTGATGATCCGCCCCCACCGCTTCTGCTTCATGTGCGGCAGACCCTTCCGCGCGAGCAGGAAAGGGCTCTTGATAAAGAAGTCGAGCATTCTTTGATAGAAGGCCCAGTCGTAGTCCTCGATCGGCTTGAGCGGCTGCTCACACGTGGCATTGGGAACGAGGATGTCCACTTTGCCGAGGTTCTTCTCGGTCTCGGCAAACAGCCGGGCGACCCCTTCCTCGGTCGTCACGTCCGACTGCACCAGGCACGTGGCGATGCCGGCCGACTTGTATTCCTCAAGCGCCCGGCGAGCGCGGGCCTCGTTGTTGGCGAAGTTGACGGGGACCTTGGCGCCGGCTTTGCCAAGGGCCAGGCCGATCGCCTTTCCCAAACCTGTGCTGTTACCGGTGACGATGGCGATGTGACCCGCGAGGGAGAAGGGCATGGAAGTCTCGATGGTGGATGGTGATGGAGTTGCTGGTGAGGGTAAGTGGTCGCCGTGCGGCGGTCAACGGTGCGGCGAGAACCGCGCAGATAAACGCCGCCGCGGAAACACGTTGTCTCTTCTCCGTGGGGCACGTATGTTAGAGGGCAGTAGGTCTACTGGCACGCTCGACCTAATTCGTTTGGAGAACGCCCGGAATGCTCAACGTCGGTCAACTGCAAGCGATCGACTGTGGGCGGACCACCCGGCGTGCGCTCCTCAAGTGCGGCGCTTTGGCCGCTGCCGGGCTGTCGCTGGCCGATCTGCTGCGGCTGGAAGCATTCGGCGCCGAACAGAAGCCGGCCAAGTCGGTCATCTTGCTCTGGCTGTGGGGCGGGCCGAGTCATCTCGATACATTCGACATGAAGCCCAAGGCGCCGCTCGAATATCGCGGGCCTTACGCACCGATTCCCACCGCGGTCCCCGGCATTGATATCTGCGAACTGTTGCCGCTGCTGGCCAAACGGGCCAAACAATATTCGCTCATCCGCTCGCTCAGGCACACATCCAACGACCACGGCATTGCCGGCACGATCGGCCTGACTGGCTCGGACAGCGGGGCGATCAGTCTCAGCGGCCAGTTGCTGCCGGGGCAGGTCAAAGCGACGCACGGCTCGGTACTGTCGCGCGTGCTGGGTTTCGAGCCCGGTCTGCCGCGGTTTGTGACGATGGGGGGCACGCTGCACCAGGGGAAGAAATCAATCGCCGGCGAAGGGGCGGGGCCGCTGGGGGCGCTGTACGATCCGTTCCGCCTCGACTACGACGTCGCCAAAGGGGTCAAGATCCCGCAGCTCGATCTGATCGACGGGCAGTCGCCAGACGGCTTGTCATCGCGACAGGGTTTGCGCAAACATATGGACTCGCTGCGGCGCGACCTGGAAGTATCGTCCGGCCCCGAGCGGCTCGACAAGTTTTATCAGCAGGCACTGGCGCTGCTCACTTCCCCCGCGGCACGGCAAGTCTTTGACCTCGATCAGGAGCCGGAGCCGCTGCGGCGGCGCTATGGCAAATTCCGCTTCGGCCAGTGCTGTCTGATGGCGCGGCGGCTGGTGGAGGCGGGCGTGCGGTTCGTGCAGGTGAACTGGAGCTCGCACGTGGAGCCGATCGAAGACACGGGCGACGGCGGCTGGGACATGCACGATCGCAACTTTCAGCAGATGCAGGACCGCCACGCCTGGATGCTCGATCAGTCGCTGTCGGCACTCCTGGACGATCTGGCAGATCGCGGCCTGCTGTCGGAGACAATCGTGGTCGCCAAGGGCGAGTTCGGCCGCACTCCCAAGATCAACGGCAAAGCGGGGCGCGACCACTGGAACCAGTGCTACTCGGCGCTCGTCGCCGGCGGCGGGCTCGCGAAAGGCATCGTCGTCGGCGAAAGCGATCCCCGCGGCGAACATCCGGCAGCGCGGCCGGTCACTCCCGCCGATCTGTTCCGCACGGTCCTGCACCAGCTTGGCATCGGTACGACGCAGCTCACGGGAGCGGGATTGCCGCTGGCGGGCGAGGTGATTGAGGAGCTGGTGTAGCCTCGGTGGCTGTGGCGGAGTCCGCGACGCCACGGCCGGGGCTTCGCGGACTCAGCCCCAGCCACCAATCATGCGACGTAAACTACGAAATATCGCGGCGCTGGCTGTGTTGCTGTTTGCGGCGACGGTGCGGGCCGAATCGCCGGCGGTCGAGCGTCTCACGAGCGACGGCCACCTCAAGCAGCGCCCCGTCTGGTCTCCCGACGGCCAGTGGCTCGCCTTAACGCGGCACGAAGGGGCGACGATTTTTCTGTTCGTCCGCTCGGCCGACGGCAAGACCGAGCGGCGGCTAACGTCGCACGGCAATCCCGAGTTCGATGCCGACTGGTCCCCCGACGGCAAGCGCCTCGTGCTGGCCTACGACAAGGCCTCGCCGAACCAGGGGGACATCGACGTCAACCTCGTGAACCTCGATGGCAGCGACTTCAAACCGCTGGCGGGGACTGATGGAAAATTGTCGCACGAGGAGTGGCCGAGCTGGTCGCCGGACGGCAATTGGATCGCCTTCTCTTCGACTCGCGACGACAACCAGGAGTTGTACGTCGTCAAACCCGATGGAAGTGATCGAAAACGGCTGACCACAGAGCTGGCCATCGACGCTCATCCCGCCTGGTCACCCGACAGCAAGCGGATCGTCTTTGCCACCAGCCGCTGGGGGGACCTCGAGCTGGCCGTGATGAATGCCGACGGCAGCGGCCTGGTGCGTCTGACCGAGAGCCGCGGCATCGACGACTATCCGGCCTGGTCCGCGGACGGCAAGCGAATCGCATTTGCCAGCAACCGCGACGGCAATCTCGAAATCTACACGATCGATCCGGACGGCAAGAATCCGCGGAATGAGACGCGTCACGAAGCCATCGACAATTTTCCTTCGTGGCGCAAGGATGGCCGGCTGACGTTTGTTTCCAATCGCGACGGCGGGTTTGACATTTATGTGGCCACGCCTCGCGAGGCGACTGCCGCTGCGGACAACCAACCGGACCAGTAGCACATGGATTTTGGTCCGCTATGAGCTCGCGTCCAGCAGCTTTCGAACCTCGTTGCACGCTTGGGTAAATCGCTCGCTCCAATTGCCGCGGATGATCCGGTATGGCCGCTGCGTTGCGTCGAGCGCGGCACAGCAGCGCTGGAAGAATTCCGCGCGGGCGTGCGGCAAATAGCGCTGCGAGTCATCGACCCACGGCACATCGACGTCGAGCAGCAAATAGAGGTCGTACTTTCGCTCCAAGGCCGCCTGGCGAATCCATTCCGGGCAGCGGCCAAACAGGACGTCGCTCCAGATGGTGGTGGTGAGGAGGTCGGTGTCGCAAAACAAGATCTTGTTGGCCCGACGGGCCAGCGCATCTTCCGCGGCGGCCTGGCCGCGAGCGATCAGTGGGATATCGCCTTCGTCGCAGACTCCCTGCTTGCGATCGAGCAGGCCGCGGGCGAATTCGGAGACGTAGACAGTACCGAAATTCGCCGCCAGGTCGCGGGCGAGCGTCGTTTTGCCGGTCGATTCGGGGCCGAAGATGCAGACGCGCTTGACGAAGTAGGGCCGCACGCACTCGGGGATGTATTGCCAGTTTTCTAGCGGCCGCGCGCGAATTGCGGTCCCGCTGATTGGCACCAGCTCGCGGCCCGGATCGACCGGGATGAACGTCGCGCCGACTTCTGTCGCCAGGCGCTGGCCGTAGTTTTCCGAGGCAAAGATGTAGTCGATTGGCTCGCCGGCGGTCTTGAGCACCGTTTCCCGCCACAGGTCCCAGAACCGCGGATGCTCGATGGGCTCCTGCGGCAGTTCGTCGGTGACGTGAATTACCCGCGCCTGAGGGAACAGCTCCTGCATCCACTCGTAGCGCAAGCGTCCGGGGATTGGTTCTCGCTCGATCGAGCAGACCAGCACGGTGAGTCGCTCCACGAAGCCCTGCGCAAAGTGCACGAGGTATTGGTGCCCCGCGTGCGGCGGCATGAACTTGCCCAGGATCAGGCCGTGGCCTGTTTTTTCCATACGCCTTTCCACTCGAACCAGCCCCAGGTCGCCAGGATGAGTAATACGCAGTAGAGGATGGCCGTCGGATAAAGCTCTTTGGCCAGGTAGAGACCGATGGAGAGGACATCCACGAAAATCCAAACCAGCCATGACTCCAGAACTTTGCGCCCCATCAACCACTGGGCGATCAGGCTGGCGATGGTCGCAATTGCGTCGATGTACGGGAATGCCGCGTCCGTGCGGGTGTCCATCGTGTGGCCCAGCCAATGTGCAGGTCCAGCGCCCGCGACCAGCCACAGTCCGAACTGCCACGCCGGCAGGCGGCTGACGACGAGTGGCGTCTGGTCGGGCCCGCCGCGCAGCCACGCGTACCAGCCGTAGATTTGCAACGGCACGTACACGACCTGGAGCAGCATGTCCGAATAGAGCTTGGCCCGATAGAAGATGAAGATGTAGAGGATCACCATCGCCAGACCGGTTGGCCAGCAGCCGATGTGCCGGCGGATCGTCAGCCAGACGCAGACGAGGCCCAGTGCCGACGCGATAATCTCGAGCCACGACATGGATGTCACTCAGCCGGCCAGCCGCGACGCGCCAGGATGCAACGAACGATACACGGGGATTTTTCTTTGCCCGGGCGGCAGCGGCAGCAATTCTTCGACGATCAGCCGGGCCGGTTTGCCGAGCAGCTCGATGAGAGCCTCGCGCAACTCGTCTTCATTCACGCCGCCGCGATAGCCAAAGCGGAATCCGCCCTGCTGGTCCTGGTGCAACTGATACTGGGCCAGCGGATATTTTCTAAGGAGCCGCGTCACTTCCATGCTGTGGACGACCCGGTCGCCGCCGATCGGAAAGCAGAGTGGCTGCCGCCCTTCGAGTTCCACGAGCGTCGGGCGTCCGTCGTACCAGGCCAGCGAGGCAAAATCCCCCGTGCGATATCTGAGCAACGGCAAATACGGATTGCGGCCGCCGGTGAGCGTCACTTCTCCGCGAGTGCCGCCGGCGCAAGGCTGGTCGTGCTCA
>DASRJP010000007.1:0-4097 GCA_035649415.1 Pirellulaceae bacterium
TGGCGGAGCCCGGTGACCGCAACCATCCGCGCCGAGGGAAAAGTCCGGCACGCGCACCCCGAGTGCGGCAACGGCGTCACCTGGTCGCTGGAAGTTCGCCGCGGCGCGACGCGGCAGCGGCTGGCGTCCGGTATCGCCCAAGGAGCGAAGGAGGTGCCGGTCGGGCCGATCGAGAAGCTGGCCGTCGAGCGCGGGGATCTGGTGTCGCTCGTGGTCGGCCCGCGTGACGGCAACCACTCCTGCGACATGACGCGGATCGATCTGACGCTAACGGCAATCGGGGTGGCTGGGGGTGACAAGGATGTCAACCCCGGCAACCGTGGTTCGCTGCGCGACCCACAGCCACCCAAAAAGCAGGAGTGGAACCTGGCCCGCGATGTGTCGAGCAACCTGCACGCCGGCAATCCGCACGCCGATCGCCTGGGGAATGACGGCGTCTGGCATTTTTACACTGAACCGGTCAGCGGGCTGGGGGGTGCGGAAGTTCCCGCCGGCTCGCTCATGGCTCGCTGGCAAGCCGCGAAAGAACCCGGTGAAAAGCAGAAGCTGGCCGACGCAGTGCAGCAGCTGCTCGTCGGCGGCGCCGCAGGCAAAGACCCGCCTGATGCGGCGCTCTACCAGCAGCTTGCTTCGCTCGGCGGGCCACTCCTAAGTGCGGCCCGGGCCGCCGCGAGCAAAACGCCCGAAGCGAAATCGCCTGCCGCGGGCGATGCCAGCGACTGGGGCCTCGATGCGGCGCTGTTCGGCCGCCATCCGACCGATCCAGCCGTGGCGGTCGATGCCGCCAGCCTCTGCGTGCAGGCGCCGGCGACGATCGCCGTCAAGCTTCCGGCGGATCTGGTGGCCGGCTACGAATTGGTCACCACGGGCGCGCTTGATTCGACTGGCGCTGAAGGAAGCGTGCAACTGCAAGTTGCGGCCAGCAAGCCGGAATCGACCGCCGCTCTTCGTCCGGGCTTGCCCCTGATTGCCGCCGAGGGGAGCGCCGCCCGCCGCCGGCTGGAGGCTTCGATTGGCGACTTTCGCCGCTGGTTTCCCGCGGCACTTTGCTACGTCAAGATCGTGCCGGTGGACGAAGTCGTGACGCTGACGCTCTACTACCGCGAGGACCACGAGCTCGCACGGTTGATGTTCAATGAAGAGGAGGCCGCGCGGCTCGACCGTCTGTGGGACGAGCTGCACTACATCAGCCATGACGCGATCACGCTGGTCGATGCGTTCGCCCAACTCATGGAATATGCCACGCAGGACGCCGACCCCAAGGTCTTCGAGCCATTGCGCAAGCCGATCAACGACCGAGCGGACGCCTTCCGGCAGCGGCTCATCGACACCGAGCCGCGGCATTTGGAGGCTGTTCTCACGCTGGCTGCGCGAGCCTATCGCCGGCCGCTGGCCGAATCGGAGACACGTGCCCTAAATGATTTGTATCAGTCGCTGCGTAAGGAGGAATTGCCGCACGACGAAGCGATCCGGCTGACGCTGGCCCGCGTGCTGGTCGCGCCGACGTTTCTCTATCGGGCCGAACAGTCACGGCCGGGCGCCAAACCGACGCAAGTCTTCGACAATGAACTGGCCAGCCGGCTGTCGTTCTTTCTCTGGTCATCGCTGCCGGACGAGGAGCTCCGCGAGGTCGCGGCACGCGGCGAGCTAAAGAACCCAGACGTGCTGGCCGCCCAAGCCCGCAGGATGATGACGGACGAGCGCATGCGGCGGCTGGCGGCGGAATTCGCTTGCCAGTGGCTGCACATTTATGACTTCGACTCGCACGATGAAAAGAGTCCGGCGGCGTTCCCCACGTTTGCCGATCTCCGCGGGCCGATGTACGAAGAGGCGATCCTCGTCTTCACCGACCTCGTGCAGCGCGACGGCTCGATTCTGGAACTGCTCGATGCCGACCACACGTTCGTGAACGAGGCGCTGGCGAAACATTACGGGATCGACGGCGTTACAGGAGACCAGTGGCGACGGGTCGATGGGGTGAAGAAGCAAGGCCGCGGCGGCATTCTGGCCCTGGCCGCGACGCTCTCCAAGCAGTCGGGCGCTTCCCGCACCAGCCCGATCCTCCGCGGCAATTGGGTCTGCGAAGTGCTTCTGGGTGAAAAACTCCCCAAGCCACCCAAAGGAGTGCCGGTGCTGCCGGAGACGGTGCCGGCGGGACTGACCGAGCGGCAGCTCATCGAGCAGCACAGCTCGGTTGAATCCTGCGCCAAATGCCACGTTCGCATCGACCCTTACGGCTTCGCGCTGGAAGGCTTCGACGCGATCGGCAAGCTGCGCACTGCTGACGTCCGCACGAAAGTGCTGGACGGCACTGAGATCGATGGTCTGACCGGTCTGCGAAACTACCTCCTCACCAAACGCCGCGACGACTTCATCCGCCAGTTTTGCAAGAAACTCCTCGGCTACGCCCTCGGCCGCGCCGTCCAGCTTTCCGACGAACCGCTGCTGGATGAGATTCAAACGAGCCTCAAGGCGAATGACTACCGGATAGGCGTGGCAATTGAAGCGATCGTCAAAAGCCCGCAATTTCGCATGATCCGCGGTCGGGATTTTGACGAAAGCGCCCTGGCCGGCCAGTGAGCCGATGCACTAGGTTAAAAAGACACTCCACGACGCACTCAGCAAGGGACATATCGATGCAACTTCTCTCCCGCCGCACGTTTCTGCGAGGCATCGGCGTCACGATGGCCCTGCCATGGATGGAGTCGCTTACTGTGTGGGGGGACGAGCCGGCCGGGGACTTTACCGCCAAAGGCCCCGCCAGCCAGGCTCCGGTCCGAACGGCCGTCCTGTTTGCCGGCAACGGCTTTCATAGCAAGGAGTGGTGGGCCAAGGGCGAGGGAGAGCGCATGGAACTGGGGAAGGTGCTCGAGCCGCTGGCCGATTTCCGCCAGGAAATGCTGTTCATCCGCGGCCTGTTCAATGCCGAGGCCCTCAAGGGGAACATCCACAGCTCCCAGACGGGCAATCTCCTCTCCGGTGCGCCGCTGGCCTCCGGCGGCGACATCCGCTCGGGGACCAGCTTCGACCAGATCATCGCCCAGAAATACGGCCGGCAGACGAAGGTCCCCAGCCTGGTGCTGGCGTGCGAGAAGTCGAACCCTTCGGTCCACAAGAACTACTCGATGCTTTACAGCTCGCACATCTCGTGGACCAGCCCCACGACGCCGACGCCGCTGGAGCTGTATCCCGCCCTGGCCTTCGACCGCCTCTTCAAGGACGAAGTCGAGCGCGGCGACAAGAGCGTCCTCGATGCCGTACTGGCCGATGCCGGCGATCTCAAGCGACAGATCAGCGCAGCCGACCAGCGGAAGCTCGACGAATACCTCGACTCGGTGCGCGACGTCGAGCAGCGGATCGAGCAGGCGGGGAAGCGCGGCGAATTGCAGGGCTGGCGGCCGACGCTGGACAAACCCAACATCGACCGCCCGGCCGACGGCATTCCACAGGACATCGGGGAGCACATGCGGCTGATGTGCGATATCCTCGTGCTCGGTTTCCAGACCGACACGACCCGCGTCACGACCCTCAAGCTCAACAACGACCACTCGTCGCTGCGGTTCCCCAACCTCGGCGTCGATTACATGATCCACCATTTGCTGAGCCATTCGGACACTGCGGATTGGCTGAAGGTGAACCAGTTCTTCCTGTCGCAGCTCGCGTATATCGCACGCAAGCTCGACGCCATTCAGGAAGGGGAGCGGACGCTCCTCGATAACTCGATGACCCTGTTCTGCTCGAGCATGCTCACCGGCAGTCACGACGCAACGCAGCTTCCGGTCGTGGTCCTCGGCGGGGGCGGCGGCAAGATCCAGGGGGGCCGCGTGCTGGATTATCTCGGCAAGTCCGACCGCCAGATGTGCCGGCTCTTCATGTCGCTCATGGATAAGGTGGGCATGCGGCCGGAGAAATTCGGCGACGCCAGCGAGCCGCTGGTGGAGGCCTGATCCCTTCACACTACTGATTCCAGTATTGCTATTGGCTGATTTGCGGTGATGGGATATGAGAAGGCATGCGAACACATGGAAGTGCCCAGCAGTTGGAGCAGCGGCGGCGGGAAGCTGTCGCGCTTTTGGACGAAGGATTGTCCCCAGCGG
>DASRJP010000008.1:0-4073 GCA_035649415.1 Pirellulaceae bacterium
CGCCCGGCGGTTCTCGTCCCGCCGCTCGATCACTTGCACGTTGCGAATGTGCGTCTCCGCTTTCCCCGTCGGGTTGTGGTCGGTCATCTGGATCAGCGGCATTCCACTGTTGCGATGTCCGGCAAACGTCAGCCCATCGACCGTCAGCGTCCCGTACTGCACGCTGTCGTCGTCGTGGCCGCGATTGAACGGCTCCGCATCGCCGCTGTTCCCCTTGCGCGTGATGCTCAAGTTGCGGTACACGTGCCGATCGAAATTCGGGTGATAGACGCCGTAGACCGGGTTGTGGATGTGGAGGTTTTCCACGAGCAGCGATGGCGATTGCGGCCGGAAGGCGTAGTGCACTTCCCAGATCTTCATGTTGCGGACGATGAACGGATGCCGCTCGTCGGGCCCTGTGCGATCGACCCCCATGCCCAGGTTGAAGCCGTACAGTCCGTCGCAGTGAGCTTCGTTGTCCTCGAAGCGGACGAACGGCAGCGTGCGAATGTCGACCGGTTTTGCGCTGCCGTCGGGCTGCAGGACGGGGAAAATCGTCTTGAAGCTGCTACCGCTGGTGGCCTCGAAGCGGTAGCCGTATTCATTGTTCTCGCAGGTGACGTTGCGAGTGAACGTGTTGAGCGAATTGGCCCACCAGAAGCCGGCTCCTTCGTTCTGGTCGAACTGCAATACCTGCCGCGGCAGTGGCCGCCCGTCCATCGCCTGCACCGCCAGGTTGCGATCCAGGACGTTGTAGACCTCGGTGCCGTCCTCGAGGAAATAACCGTGGCCGATGCTTTGGTAGCCGACGCAGTCGCGAACGACGAGGTAGTTGGTGCCGTGGATCGTCAGCCAGCGATTGCCGCTGCCGTGGATTGACGCGCCAACGACGGAGCTGCCGCGCATCGTGCTAGCCACGAGATGGAAGTGGAGCGAGTAGCGGCCCAGGACCCCTTCTTTTCCGAGGTTTTTGAATTCGGCGTAGCTGATCGAGCCGGCGGAGTGGCGATGGTACATCGTGTGACCGCGGGTGTCTTTGCTGCTCGCATCGGCCGACTCCACGACCACGTTGCGGCTGAGGTTGGCCACTTCGCCGCGGAATTCGCCGTCGCCCAGATGCTCGTGAGCCAGTGGCTTGTCGAGGGTCAGCTTCGCGCCGTCGATGGCGGCAATCGTCCGCTCTTCGGTTTGCAAGAGATCGGAGCCGCCGCCGTTGTCACGACCGAGTTCGGTGGCAGTGATGATGACGCGATCGCCGACGCGCCAGCCGGTGACGGGCTCCTCGAGCGTGACCTCGCTGGCCCCCTTGGCGACCGTCGCACCCAGCTTGAGCCACGTGCGGTTCATGGGCGCGCCATGCAGCTCCATCCGCGCCGCGCAGCAGACGATGGCCGGGAACGACTGCGGATCCTGGCCGTCGCAGAGGGCCAGGCGAATCTCGGCCTTGTGGTCGGCGGCAATCGGCTGCTCGGGCGTGCCGACAAGGAGCGCCGGTTTGGGTCCGTGGGCATGCTCCGCGTGGGCGTCGGTGTCGCAGTTGAAGCCCTCTTCTCGGGCCTCCTCGCTGGCTTCGATCCGGATCAGGCCGGTGACGAGCCGCGTGTCCTTGTCCGGCGCGAACGAGAGCGTGCCGGCGATGTGGACGAAGCGGATTTTGGCGTCGGACTTGACGTCGTAGGTCACTTCGTGCCCGGCACGGATCAGGACGCGAGCCCCTTCGCCAGGGACAGTTCCATTTTCCCAGGTCGCCGCGGCCGACCAGGGGCCGGACTGGGCCGTGCGGATGACGTCGGCCGCAAGGGCGGGTGCAGTGAGTGCGAGGACAATCAGGAGGGAGAGGAGGCGGGACATGGGTGGGCTCCAATTGGTAGCAGGCACACTCCGTGTGCCGTCTGGGGTTGGATCAATGTTGGGAGGGTTTGGAGGGCAGGTCAGGAAATCTGCGGCGGACAACGGCACACGGAGTGTGCCTACTACTGATTTAACTGCTCGATCAACCACTCGGCGGGCGAGCTGCGCTGCTGCTGAATCGCGAGTTTCTTGTCGTCGCCGTCCGCTGCATAGCGCTCGATCGCCCGTGCATAAGTGACCTTCAGTCTATCTTCCGTTACGATCCGGTTCACGCCGTCCACCAGCCCTTCCAGCCGGACCGGCCGGGGAGCGAGCGTGGCGACCAATTCCGGCAAATCGCCGGTCAAATACACCCCTGGCACCACGCAGTCGTGCGGCAGTTGCACGAACGGGCTCTCCAGGACCGACAGATAGCTGACAATGCTGCCCTTGGCGTAGACCGCGCGGATGTCTTCGTCGGCCAGTGCCGTCAGCAGGACGACGAGACTTCCCATGGGGTCGGATTCCGGCGGCCGGTTGTCGATCCGCCGGGGATACTTGAACGTCGCGTCGGCGGCCAGCGGCTCGGTGAACGAATCGCCCCACAGGGCGATGCGGCTGCCATCGACGCGGAAGTGACCGCGGAGCCAGCGAACGACCGCCCGCAAATCTTGGATGCGCTGCCCGAGCATTGTCCCGCCGAGCATCAGTTCGGTCGACGAATGGGCAGTGATTTCGCTCTGCTGCCCACGGTCGCCATCCCCCGTCTCTCCACAGCCGCGGAGATCGGCCAGACAGACGGCAATGCCGCTATCGAGCAGTTTGGCGATGTCACTGCTGCGCTGCTTGAGAAATGCCGCTTTGCCGCCCGAGGCGACGGCAATGACGACGGGGTGGATATCCTTTTGTGTTCCCGGCGGCAAGAGCAGCAGCACGGGTACGTCGATTCCCTTATCGGTCGTCAGAAGCGCTCGCCGCAGGGAAACGCCGCTGACATTTTCACGGCCGAGCGTGGTTTCCTTCGCGGTGCGCGGAGCGATGTCCTCTTGGTCGGTCAGGTGCGCATCCCATGCCGCCCGCAGCGTTAGGCGGCGGAGCACAGGGGTCTCTTGCTCCTCGAGGTCCGGGCGGATCGCGACCGTCGCGTCGGCGGCTTTCTTCGCCAGTACCTCGTGCAGCGGCTGCGGCTTCAGCTTCTCCCGCCATTCGTCCGTCCAGCAGGACAGTTCCTTCGCATCGCGCCGCTGGCTGTACTCTTTCTCCGGCGTCACGTCGATGTCATACCACTTGCGAAACGCTTCGTGAATCAGCTTCCTGTGGACGGCGCCGATGTTGTTGCAATGCGTGGCCTCGGCATTGTTGACGCGGATCGTGCCGCCGCCATGGGCAAAGGCCAGATCGTCCCGGGCGCCATAGAAGCCCCAGATTTTTTCGTATCGCTTCCAGACCGGGTCGCGCTCGCGGTCCCAACTGAACTCGTGGGCGTGGATTAGCTTCCGCGGAGCGACGCTGCCGACGATCACCCAGGGGAGGCTTCCTTCAAATGCCGAGCCCGCGACGTTCCGCGTTGATTCCCAGCTTCCTCCGCCGGCGTAGTTGAACCAGGTCTCGGCATCATCCGGCAGCGGGTAGCGGGTTTCCGGCTGCGGCCCGCCGAAGTTGAAGGGCACAACGCAAGCGATCCGCTCGTCAAAGGCTGCCGTGTACGCGGCCGGGTCGCCGCCGCCGGCGACGGCCCCCAGCAGGATGACCTTTTTGGGATCGACCCCCTTCTGGGCGAGCAGCACGCTGACGCCCGACATCAGGTCGGCGGAAAAATGCTTGATGAGCGTTGTGCCGCTGAGCGAAAACTGCATGCCGCTGTCGTAGCGGAAGTTGTAGTCCTGGCGACTGAGGGCAAACTGCCCGCCAAAGTCGGCGGCACTGGCAAACGGATGCTCGCGGCGCTCGCCATGCCCCAGATGATCGGGGACCAGCACCGCGCAGCCGGCCCGGGCCCAGGTCATGCCCATGTCCTGGAGTTCGCCTTGCTCCTTGGGGTTGTGGTGGCTGTGCGAGAGGAGAATGCCAGGCATCGAATCACGCGGCTCGGCGGGCAGGTAGAGGTTGGCGGTGATCCACAGCCCTTCGTGCCACTGGTAAAGCACGTTGTCGATTCGATAACCGTCCCCCTGGTGGCTCCCTGTGACGTGGAGCTTCGGCTGGAGGATTTCCTTGGACAGTTTCAGCGGATTGAGCCCGAGCTCGCCGCACAGCGACTGCCA
>DASRJP010000009.1:0-6087 GCA_035649415.1 Pirellulaceae bacterium
CCCTTCTCGTCGAACTTGACCTTCACCTGCGGATCGAAGGCGAAGTACTTGTCGTCGGTGCCGTCCTTCTCGAGGGAGGCCTTCAGCTTGGCCTTGTCGATCGGCTTGATGCTCAGCAGGATGTTGAGCTGCTTCTCGCCAAATTGGAGCGACTCAAACGCCACCGCGTGCGTCAGTTTGTATTCCTGGTCGGCGATCTTCAGCGTCCCGCCGGACGCGGACGCCGGGCCCCCCTCTTGGGCTGGCAGTCGCGAATTCAAGCTGAGCAATCCAATAACAACGAGCGGCAAGACAAGGCGGGGAAACATGTTCGAGGGCTCCGGGACGACCAGGGGAACAGAAAACGCGCTGGGCAATTGTAGCACAACGCAGGCTGCCGCTTGCACGGCGGAAGCGAGTGCCGGTGGTGCAGCATGTAGCGGTTAATGGGGCGGCAGGCTCGAAGTGGAGCAGGTCGCCCGGTCAACCATTGCCGGTCTCGTAGCTGCCCTGGCCCGTCCTATGCTTGCGCAGTGCATAACGTGTGACTGCGCATGACGAAACAGGACTAAGGTAGCGAGCCTGACCGTGGATCCAGAGCTCAGACGGGCGTGGCGGCGAGGGGCGATCGCATTGGCGGTGCCAGGCGGAGGACTGCTGCTGCTTGCGCTGGCGTGTCTTTGGGGTGCGGCCTCGCGAGTTCTGTGGGACGATCGCACCGCCGGTGTGGTGACGGAATTGAACGTATCGCGAAGCACCAGTTGCCGGCCGACCATCGCGTACACGGTTGGCGGGACGCCTTACTCGGTTCACACCATCGCGCTCCATTCCACGGATGACTTCGCCATCGGCCAACAGGTAACGGTCCTTTATCCCCGTCAGCGTCCCGACCTGGGGACGATCGATTCGTTCCGCGAGTTCTGGCCCTTTCCGATTTTCCTGTCGGTCGTCTGCTTGATCCTCTGCGGCCTGGCATGGAAAGCGCGGACCGGACTGCCCCCGCTCTTGCACTGCCTGGCCGCTTTTGCGCTGGCGATCCTCGGTGCAATGGCAGGCATGACGGTCTTTTGCCTACTGTGTACGCCGCAAGGTTTCGACGTGTTCAGGTCGAATCCCATTCTCAATTTCGCCGGCGGAGTGCTGATCTTTTTTGGAACCGTTCCGGTCGCTGCCCTGGGAGCGGTGGGCCTGTGGCAGCGGCACGTGCCGGCCCGCTGCGGTGGCTGCGGCGGCGGCGTGCCGCTGACATTCGAAGGCAAGCGTGTCGTTTATCGCTGCGCAAACTGCGGCGATCGGATGTGAAGCCAGGGGCTGCGCCGGCCACGATATGAGCCGACCCGCCAGGGGGACCGTTCCTTGACCCTGTAACACCCCCTCGTTAGGTTGACAAGTGACGTGGCGTTGATGCGCAATTTGTAGTCACAATCCCCAGAATACATCCGTAGGGGCGAAGTTTCATGAAACGTGACGCAGCCCACTTGATTGCTGTCGCCCTGGCCGCGGCCACTGTGCTGGTCACACTGAGCGAGGCCAGCGCCCAGCCGCCAGCATCTCCGCTGGAACGCTTCCGCCAGCTCGAGTTTTCGCCGGCCGAAGAAAACTTCTACAAGGCGGGATGGCAAGATCGGGTGGCGACCGAATTCGACGTGATCAATCATGCCGAGCTGGGTGCGCTGCGGACGGCACTCAAGGACGAGGACCCACTCGTGCGGTCGATCGCGGCCCGTGCCTTGGGCATCCGCGGCGACAAGGACTCGGCCGATGTGCTGGCGGAGCTCGCCAGCTTGGACTCTCAGTACATGGTCCGCATCCGGGCCGTCGAGGCGCTCGCGCTTCTCAAGCTGAAACCCGAGGCAATCGAGGCCGCGAGGAAGGACAAACACCTGGCGGTGCAATGGTCGGCGAACATCGTTGTTCGTCAGGCGGCCAGTGAAATCGACGACGCCGCAGTTTTGCGGAAGGCGTTTGCCGCAGGGATCAAGCGCGAGGCGATGGGCTCCGCCAAAGTCGGCCAACCAGCGCCCGATTTTTCGGCCCTCACCCTCGACGGCAAGTCGTTCAAACTATCGAACGTCCTGGGGAAGAAGCCGATCGCCATCTACTTCGCCGCCTTCGACGGGTGAGGGGGGTGCATGCACCAACAGGCGCAGTTGCGCCTGAAAAAGGATGAGGTCGAGAAACTCGGCGCCGCGGCATTCGTCGTCCTGCCGACGGACCTGTTTCATGCCAAGGTGTTCACCGAGGAGAACCTGCTGCTGGGCAACGGGACTGGTCCATTTTCCAAGGAGATTAGCCTCGTCTACGCCACGCCGCTGTGCGATCCGGCCGGCAGTGCCGCCGCGATGTACGGCGTCTCCCGCAAGTGCCTCCGCTGGCAGTCCTGGGTGGAGAACGAGCCTTCCTGGTTCGTCATCGACAAGAAGGGAATTCTCACCTTCGCCATGCAGCCGACATTTGCCACGCCGACGTCGTATGTGGACGACGTGGACAAGGTGCTGGCGGAGCTGAAGAAGGCGAGCGAGTGAACCGGGGCCGCCGAATCTAACCGCCCGAGCTCCAGCGGGGGTTGCGCCACACGAGGATGAACTGCGGCGCCCACCAGCTTTGCCCGCGCAGCTCTTGTACCACGGCCAGCGCGAGGGCCACCGCGAGGCCGGCACAAAAGATCGAGGCCCACGGCCAGCTCGCTGGCAAGACGCGAATCAGGTCTCCCTTGGCGCGCGGAACATACTCAACCGCCACCTTCGACCCCAGCGGCAGCCGAGAATCGGATTCAATCTCCGCTGTCCGGCCGTCGTATTCAATGCGAGCGACGTGCTTGTTTCCTCCGGGTCGGCGCACCTTGTCCAGTTCTGCGACGACCGTTGCCGCAGCTTGCTTTCCGTGCCTGGCGAACGCCATCCGCTGGGCAATGTCGTGGCGCACGAACATCACGAAGAGCACGATCGCCGCGCTGAAGATGATTATCCGCAGCCAGGATTTGTGAGCCATGAAATCTGCCGCCGACTAGGGATGTTCTGAGCGCTGCTTGCGGTGCCTCAAAAATATAGGTTGGCGGTCGGCATCGGCGGGCCGGCTGCGTTAGGCCGGAGGCGTTCAATTTTGGCGACTCTGCCGCCATTAGCGCCTCAAATTGCACGATGTCGGCGACGCCTGTCCAATGGGGCTATGGATCCCCTCAAAATCTACGACTATCTCGTGCTGGCCCGTCAGCGGATTTTCGATGCGGTTCGGCCGCTAATCGCTGAGGAATACGCGCAGCAGTTTCCGATCGGCCTCGGGTCGCTCGCCCGCACGCTGACGCACATCATGATCTGCGAGTACGCCTACGTGCTGCGGATCGAGGGGCGTCCCGTCCCACCTTACGAGCAGTTTCCGTTTCAAGACGAAAACCCGCCCCCCTTCGCAGCGCTCGAGTCCGCGTGGAACGAACAGGCCAGCCGCACGCGCGGCGTGCTCGAGGCAGTGCGCGACTGGAATGCAGATATCGAATTCCGCTCGATGTGGGGCAATCCGCCGGCCATCGTCACCGCCTCGGCGGCCGACCTCTTTACGCAGCTCGCCTTCCACGAAGTGCATCACCGCGCCCAGGCGATGAACATGCTCCGACAGCTCGGCGTTACCTTTGGAGATATCGACTAAAGCGCGCTCATGTTCCAGCGGCGGGAGGGGACATAGCGACGCCAGTCAGGGCGTAACGGCTCGCCGTTAATATGGATAGATGGGAGTCGAGCCGCCCGGTGCCAGGAGACGGTCCGTGACCAGACCTTCCCAGCTTCGCCATGCCCTGACGCTCATCGAGCTGTTGGTCGTCATGGCGATCATCGGGATCCTGATCGCCCTCCTGCTTCCCGCTGTCCAGTACGCGCGCGAAGCGGCCAGGCGGGTGCAGTGCCGCGGTAATCTCCAGCAACTCGGCCTTGCCTTTCACTTGCATCACGACACGCATCGGGCATTTCCGCAAGGAGGAGAGCGGCCGCCGATCACCAGAACCTGGATGCCCGGTCCGATGCTTGCTCCAGGCGCCGGCATAACTCCCGGCATCCTGGAGAATCAGCACTGGGGCTGGGCTTATCAGGTGCTCCCCTTCATCGAGCAAGAGAACCTGTGGCGCGAGCCCGATAGCAGCGTGGTTGAGGGGTCGCCGCTAGCGATCTATTTCTGTCCCTCGCGCCGCGCTCCGATGGTCATCGAGCCGGCGGCGGGCGGTGTCGATCCGCTCGATAATCCCCGGGCCATGCTGGACTACGCCGGCAATGGCGGCACGGACGAAGCGGAAAGCGGCGGCATTGGGAGCGACGGAGTCGTCGTTTGTCTGCGGGCTGGCCGGGTGAATCTCGCCGGCATCATCGACGGAACTTCCAATACGCTCTTGCTCGGCGAAAAGCGCCTGAATGTGGCCCGGCTCGGCACGTTCCAGCACGATGACAACGAAGGCTGGGCTTCCGGCTGGGACTGGGACGCCATTCGCTGGGGAAACGAACGACCAGCTCGCGATCACCGGGACGGCAGCATCATCGGGTGCAGCGGTTTTGGTTCGTCACATGCCGGCGGCTTTAATGCCGCGCTGTGCGACGGCTCCGTCCGGACGGTCAGCTACGGCGTGGACCAGGGAGTATTTCGCAGCGTCTGCATCCGCGACGATGGGCAAGTCATCCAGGGAAACGAGTTCTAGCTCGTGACCCGGCACGCGGTCAATTCGCTGTGCCGCCGGGCTGCGCCGAAGAGCGCATCAGGCCCATGACGGCCCAGGCAGTGCCGGCGTAGGTGATCGGCGCCGCGTTTTTGGCGCTCTTGCCTCCAGGGCCTCCCGGTCGCGAGCTCATGGCCCACGAACCGCCGGCATCCTGGCTCTTGACGAGGAACGCCCGCGCTTTGACAACCGCCGGATGGTCCGTCGGCACTCCCGCCTCGGCGAGGGCGTAGAGTGTCTGGCCAGTGGCATATCCGTCACTGGCAAGTTCCTTGTTTTGGCTGAAGCCACCATCGGCGTTTTGCAGGGCGACGATCTGCTGGACGATCTTCTCTTGTTCGTCGGCCGGCCGCTTGAGCCTGCGCCACAAGAGCAGCTTCAGCGCCAGCCGCTGGAGCGACGGATCGGCATTGTCCGCCTCCAGGTAGGCGAGCCCCTTCTGCTGCGCCTCTTGGCTCCGCTGGCCCAGGTCGGGCACACTTGGGGAAGTGAGGCTCAAGAGAGCCAGGCTCGTGAGCACATCGGGCGTGGAGCCAATCGGCTCCCACACGTAGAGTATTCCCCACGAGCCATCGGGACGCTGCTGGTCCAAGACCGTGGAAACCATCTTCACCAGACCTTCTCGCGCCAGCTCGTCCTTGATTTCCCCCGCTTCGAATCCCAAGGCGAGCATGAGCGGCGCCTGGTTGACGATAATCTCCGGCTGAGGTTTTTCCGGCTCGGATTTCTTTTCCGGCTGAGCACTCTCGGGCTTGGGGGTCTCAGGCTTGGGCGTCTCAGGCTGCGGCGGCGCAGGAAAGACCTTGGCCGGGTTGTCCTTGGCGACGACCCAGGACGCCACTTCCGCAAGCGCCTTTTGATCGACGGCATAGCCCAGCTTCGTTGCCTCGTTCAGGCTCCAGATCGCAAAGGGCGCATGATGGCACGAGGCGCACTTGCGCTCCGTCTTCCAGGTCACTGCTTCCTTGGCCAAATATGCCAGCCCCTTGTCAATCGCGGCCTTCACGTCGGGCGCACCGTCCTCTGCTTTAGTCGTGGTGGCGATCAACGCGAGTAAGAGCGGGAGAGCAATTTGTCGCATGGTTTGTTTAGGGGACAAGGGTCAAGCTGCGCCCCACGGAACTACAGACGTCAGCGCACCTATCGCGCACAGTCATAAGGTTAACGCAACGGCGTTACAAAGAAAACGTTGCGGCCGCGTCGCACAAGTCCGAAGCACAAGCGAAGGTCGTGGCCGGAATGTAAACCAAATCTCGCAGTGGGCCACGCCCCCGCCGGCTCACTCAAACTGCTCTGCCGCACGCTGCAAGTCCCATTGGAGTCGCTCCGGCTCCGTGACGACCGCCCCCTCGGCACTCGCCGTCACCGGAAAGACGGCGATCCGCGTGCCGTGCTTGATCATCCCCGGCACGCGG
>DASRJP010000010.1:0-10107 GCA_035649415.1 Pirellulaceae bacterium
GACGGGGCAATACGTTTGGGAGAACTTTCCCGAAGTCGACGACACCGACCAGCCGCGGACCGGCGAAATCTCTGAGCCCCCAGCGTAGAGTCACGGCACTTGCCATCCAGTGCCGCCGCCGCGCGGCTTTCGGAACGATCAATTGGTACCGCGAACCCCCGGCTGACGCCGGGGGCTATTGCCCGTCGCCGCTCCGCGGCTGGCACGCGATTTCGTTTTGGGCCGTCCGTAGTCAAAGGTTTTCTGCCGTGATCTTCTGGACCAATTCTTCGGTGAAGAAAATCGGACGTTTGGCAGCGAGAGCCACGCTGATCGCGTCACTTGGCCGCATGTCGAGGATTACAAGACGTGCGCCTTGCTGCACATGGACCTTTGCGTAATAGACATGGCCCTCCAACTGGTCGACGAGGACATCGGTCACCTCGCCGCCCAAGGCGGAGATAGCGCTGAGCATTGCTTGATCGGTTGGTGGTCGCGGCGGCTCAACACCCTGGAGTCGCCGCACGATGTTCGATGCTTCGAACCATCCGATGACAATCGAGATGCAATTCGGGCCGCCCACTTCGCGCAAAAACACCACTTGTTGATCGCATGTATCGGAGATGACGACGAGTTCCACGTCGAAACATCTCGCATTATCCAAGAATGCCGGCTCACCATTGCCGGTGTGCGGCGTCTCGTGGTAGGCAATCAGCAACTCCTTGACGTGCGGCTCGCAAAGATGTTCTTCGCGCACGCTTCGGCGGTTCTCCGCCCAAGTCAAGTGCATCGTGGCACCTTGGTCGCAAAGAGGCCGCACGCACTTGTGCAGGGTTCGTGTCACTTGTGGCACTCCCGCGTCAGTGTCGGAGGTTGCCGCCATTCGTAGAGCAGATTGCGTAGTTATACCCGCGCGTATACGAAAGATCGCTACTTCCTGTCGCCGCTCCGCGGCTGAGGAACTGACTTCTCAGGAGAAGCAGCATTTCCCCCTACCTGCCCCTGCCACTGATTGAGGAGTTGTAGCGCGCCGATCGGAGTCAGATGCGCCACGTCCAGCCGCCGCAGCTCTTCGACGACCGGGTGCTCGGGCGGCGCAAACAGCGTGAGCTGCAAATCGCCACGGCGCTTTTTCTTGCCGGTGACCGTGATCTTCGGGCCGCCGGACTCGTCCACGTGCTCCTGCTCGAGCTGCGCCAAGATTTGCTTGGCCCGCTCGTTTACCTCTCGTGGCACTCCGGCCAGGCGGGCGACGTGAATGCCGTAGCTCTTGTCGGCCGCGCCAGGGAGAATCTTGTGCAGAAAGACGACGTGGTCCTCCCACTCGCGGACGGCGACATTGAGGTTTCGCACACCCGGGAGCGTGTGGGCCAGGTCGGTCAGCTCGTGGTAGTGCGTGGCGAAGAGCGTGCGGCAGCCGATGTTGTCGTGGAGGTGCTCGACGATTGCCCAGGCGAGCGAAATGCCGTCGTAGGTGCTGGTGCCGCGGCCGATTTCGTCGAGGACGACGAGACTCCGCGGCGTGGCCGTGTTGAGGATACGGGCGGTCTCGATCATCTCGACCATGAACGTGCTTTGCCCGCGCGACAGCTCATCGCTGGCGCCCACGCGGGCGAAAATGCGGTCGGCAATGCCGATCGTCGCCTCGCGGGCCGGGACGAATGAGCCCATCTGGGCCAGCAGCGTGATCAGCGCGACCTGGCGGATGTAGGTGCTCTTGCCCGCCATGTTGGGACCGGTGATCAGCAGGATCGTGCCGTCCCCCTCGCCGGCGAGCGTGTCGTTGGGGACGAACGTCCCTTGCGGCTCCAGGATGTCGAGGACCGGATGCCGGCCGTCGAGGGTTTTTAGTAGCGGTTCTTCCACGATCGTGGGCCGCACGTAACCATGCTGCCGGGCCAATTCCGCCAGTGAGCAGAGCACGTCGAGCTGCGCCAGCGCCGCGGCGGTCGCCTGGAGCCGCCGCGCGTGCTGCTGAACAAATTCGCGAAGCTGCACGAACAGCTCGTACTCCAGCTCCTTGGCCCGCTCGTCCGCCGTGAGCACCTGCTCTTCGTATTCCTTCAGCTCCGGCGTGATGTACCGCTCGGCATTCACAGTCGTTTGCTTGCGGATGTACTGCGGCGGCGTCTTGTCCTTGTGCGAATTGGTGATCTCGATGTAGTAGCCGAAGACCTTGTTGTAGGCGACTTTCAAATTGGGTATGCCGGTGGCCTGCGATTCGCGGGCCTGGTATTTGGCGATCCACTGTTTGCCGCCGGCGGCCAACTCGTGAAGCCGGTCGAGGTCGCCGGAGAAGCCGAGGCGGATGATGCCACCGTCGCGCTGAGTGAGCGGGCAGTCGTCCATGAGTGCGGCAGAGAGTTTGGCGTGCAGCTCGGGGCAGAGGTCGATCTGGTCGTGGAGTTCGCTGAGCAGACTCCGTCTCTGTGTGCCACGGGCATCTTGCCCGTGCTCCGCGTTTGGCGACGGGCCGTCGTCCATTCGGTCACCGGGGGAGCACTGGCGAGACGCCAGTGGCACACACGCCAGTGGCACAAGGAGTTTTGGCAACGTCGCCAGCGTCCGGCAGACAAAGCTCAGGTCTCGCGGGCTGGCCCGGCCGGTGGCAACGCGGGCCAGGAGTCGTTCCAGGTCGTAGATGCCTTTGAGCGAATCGCGCAGTTCGCCGCGGAGGGCCGCATCGCCTGCCAGTTCTTCGACCGCATCGTGCCTCGCCGAAATGTCGGCGACCGAAGTCAGAGGATTGGCAGCCCAATCGGCCAGCAGCCGCGCGCCCATCGGTGTGACCGTCTTGTCGATGACCGCCAGCAGCGAGCCGTCGCGATTGCCCGTGCGGATCGTGCGGGTGATTTCCAGACTGCGGCGGGTGGCTTCGTCGATTTCGAGCAGGCTGCCGCTCTTGTATGGCGTCAGCCTGTCGATGTGGTCTAGCGACGTCTTCTGCGTCTCGCGCAGGTATTCGAGGATCGCGCCGGCCGCCCGCAGTGCCGCGGCGTCCTCATCGCCGAAGCCAAAACCGTCCAGGGAGGCAACACCATAGTGCTTCGACAGCGTTTCGACGGCGGCTTGCGTAGCGAAGACCCAACCTGGCCGCCGCGTAATCATCGTCCCGCTCGGTGGCGACAGCGGTTCTGCCTCGTCGCTGAGCAGCAATTCGGCCGGCCCGATCCGCGCCAATTCGTCATTCAAGCGCGCCGCAGGCACGACCGCCGCGAAGAACCGCCCCGTGGAAAGCTCGGCCCACGCCAGACCAACGGGCTCTCGTATCGCATCGCCGTTGGCCGCCGATTTTGTCACCGGCAGTGCGACCGCCGCCAGGTAGTTGCTCTCCCGCGGGTCGAGCAGCGCATCGTCGGTGATCGTTCCCGGCGAGACGACGCGCGTCACTTCGCGTTTGACCAGCCCCTTGGCCAGCTTGGGGTCTTCCACCTGCTCGCAGACCGCGGCCCGAAACCCGCTGGCAATCAGTTTTCCCAAATACGACTCAAGCTGATGATACGGAAAACCCGCCATCGGGATGGCGTTTTCCCCCTTGTCGCGGCTGGTGAGCGTCAGCCCCAGCATGCGGGCGGCCGTCTTGGCATCGTCGAAAAACAGCTCGTAAAAATCCCCCATGCGAAACAGCAGCAGCGCGTCGCCACACGCGCTCTTCGCGTCCAGATACTGCTGCATCATTGGGGTCGCGGCCATGCGGCGAATGTAGCAGTGGCCTGCGGAGCCGCAAAGCGGGTCGGCTACGACTTGCTGTCGTCCCCTGCGGAACTTGCTTCCCCTGCCGTAGCCTCGACATCCGGCAGCTTCAGCAAATACGGCCGCATGCCGTCAAAAGTCTTGGGCCCGATGCCACGGACGTCCTTGAGCTGATCGAGGTCGCGGAAAGGACCGTGCTCGGCGCGATACTCGACGATTCGCCTGGCGAGCTGCTCGCCGACGTCCGGCAATAGAGCGAGCTCCGGCCAGTCCGCTTCGTTGACATCCACCAGGAACAAAATTTCGCGCGGCGGGGCCCGATCGATGTCAATCAGCCCGCGGCCAAAAAACTGCTGGTACGTCCAATAAAATCCCAAGACAGCCAGTGCCGCGGCCAGAATCGTTGCCGCAACAAACTGGTCGCTGGGCCGCAGGGTCAGTGCCGGCCAGCGGCTGGGCGCGGGCTGTGGTGCTTGAGACATCAATTCAACTCAATTCGCCGCCGTTTGCTTGCGGCGCAGCGCAGCGACGTGGTGGACCAGGTCGCCCACCGTCTCCTGATCGAGAATTCCTTCGCTGAGTCTCACGTGAAGGCTTTCCTCAATCTCTAGCGCCACTTCCGCCATAGCCAGCGAGTCGATGCTGACGCGGGCCAGATCGTCGCTCAGCTTCGGACGACGGCCGATCTTTCCCGCTAAAGCGGACAGGACGACCGATTCGACCTCTTCCATGGACATTCCTTTCCCACGAGGAACGATCGAGGCGCGGCCAAAGATCATCAGACCCCAATCGGCAGCGGGGGTCAAGAGAATCCCCGCGGCGCCGGCCTGACGGTTCTACGGACCGGCACTTGCGTCGCGGAGCTTGTCCAGCAGCCGCACCATCTCCAGAGCGGCCTGGGCGCACTCGACGCCCTTGTTGCCGGCATTGCCACCGGAGCGATGAATCGCCTGCTCGAGCGTGTTGCAGGTGAGGACGCCGAAGGCCACCGGGACTCCGGATTCCAGGGATATATCGCCCAGGCTCAAGCTGACCTGACGATTGATATGCTCGTCGTGGCTTGTTTCCCCTTTGATTACGGCGCCGAGCGTGAGAATGGCAGCGTAACGCTCCGTTGCCGCCATCTCCTCGGCCACCAGCGGTATCTCCCAGGCCCCCGGCACCCAGGCGACGTCGATCTGGCCGTCGGGAATGCCGGCGTCTTTGAGGGTTTGCACGGCGGCGGCCAGCAGTTTGCTCGTAATACTCTCGTTGTACCGCGAGACGACGATGCCGAACCGGCCGCTGACTAGGCCATCCCGGCCGGAGAAGATATTGGGCATGAGCAACCTGTCGCGAAGGGGCAAAGAACCAGCAGCAACTATTGAGCGTAGGAGCCTGTTAACAGGCCGTCAATTGACCGGCCGCCGGTGGAATGGGCGAGCCGCGGCGATTAGACTGCGCCCTGTTCGCTTGTGGGGTGATCGCTCCTTTCGTCTCATCTTCCTATGGCTCGCCTCTTGCTTGCCTGCGCGACCGCTATCGCGCTGCTTGTTCCATTCTTCGCATTTGCTCAGGCTCCACCGGCCAAGATGGTCTACCCCGTTTCGGCCGTCGTGGACTCCGAGGGGGCAATCCTGGTCGCCGACCTTAAGCTGCCTGGCATCTGGAAAGTGATGGACGGAAAGCCTGCGATTTATTTCCAGGGAAGCCCAAAATTCGGCACGCCGCTGAAGGCGGTCCGCTGCGTCGCGCTCGATCAGGAAGGAAAGCTGCTGGCCGGCGACAGCGCCACGACAACTGTCTTTCGTTTCGACGCCGAAGGGAAACCGCAGCCAGCGCACACCGGCCGCATCGGCATTCCCACCGCCATCGCCGTGAACAAGGCGGGGGAAATTTTCGCGGCCGATTTGGAGCCAGGTCGTCACGCGATCCGCAAAGTTCCGGCCGGCGGCGGCGAAGCTGTCGAGTTTGCCAAGGTGCAGGCTCCTCGTGGCATGACGATCGACGGCGATGGACGGCTGTACGTCGTGCAGCATCGGGGCGATTTGCTCATCCGCCTCGATGCCGAGGGGAAGAGCGAGACGCTGGTCGCCGGGCAACCGCTCAAGTCACCGTCGTTTCCTGCCGGAATTGCACTGGGCAAGGACGGCACCGTGTACCTTGCCGACGGGTACAATCATGCCGTGTGGAAAGTCCCGCCGGGGGGCGCACCGGAAGTTCTCATTGAGGGGGAACCGCTGGCGCACCCGGTCTGGATCACCTGGCGCGGCGAAAACCTGCTGGTCGTTGACCCGCGGGCGAAGACGCCGCTGATTGAAGTGACGCCGCAAGGGAAGGCGACGCCGATTGAGCTTAAAGTTCCGGCGGGACCATAGCCGTCACAAATCCCAAACCCCAAATCCTAAATCCCAATAAATCCAAAACTCCAATGACCAGAACCATTTCCGCGGCCGCGTCATTGTGGATCGTCTTCATTGCTGCATGTGTCTGTCGCGCCGACGAGCCCAAGCCAGATGGCGAGGGCTTTGTGCCGCTCTTCAATGGTAAGGACCTGTCCGGTTGGGTGATCGTCAACGTCGCGCCGGGAACTTTCTCGGTCAAAGACAGCATCATTGTTAGCACGGGCAAGCCGACGGGTGTGATACGCACCGAGAGGCAGTACGAGAACTTCATCATCGAGCTGGAATGGATGCATCTTAAGCCGGCCGGCAATGCGGGACTCTTCATCTGGGGCGATCCGATGACCGCGCAAGGGACGCCCTTCACCCGCGGCATTGAAGTGCAAATTCTCGACCATGAGCTGGTGGCCGAGCGGGAAAGGAAGACCGGGAAGAAGCAAGAAGGATTCACCGGGCACGGCGACGTGTTTTCCATCCATGGCGCAACGATGAAGCCTGACCGACCGCACCCGCAGGGCTCGCAGCGCTGCCTGCCGAGCGAGTTTCGGGCCAAGCCTTTTGGCGAGTGGAATCACTATCGCGTGGTGTGCAACGACGGCGTGCTCAAGCTGGCGGTCAACGGCAAGGAAGTCTCCGGCGGCTCGATGTGCAGCCCGCGCAAGGGATACATCTGCCTGGAGTCGGAAGGCTCCGAGTGCCACTTCCGCAACATCAAGATCAAGGAACTGCCGAGCACCAATCCGTCGGCCGAGGAGACGGGGCGTGTCGCCGAAAAGTTCGTCTCGCTGTATACGGGGGTTGATCTCGACGGCTGGAAGGTCGGCCAAGGGAGCCAAGGGCACTGGCAGCCGGCCGACTGGGTCCTCAAGTACGACGGGAAGAGCGAGGCTGCCGCCGCCAACGACAAGCACTTGTGGACCGCCAAGGAATACGGTGACTTCGAGATGATCGTCGATTGGCGGCTCGTCGGTAATCCGGAGAAGAAGTCGTACCCGGTCGTGCTCCCCAGCGGCGATGAGGCCGTGGAAGACGGCAAGCCGAAAATGGCGGAAGTGGATGACTACGGCAACAGCGGCATCATGCTCCGCGGCAGCGAGGACGCGCAGGCAAACATCTCCTGCTATCCCAGCGGCTCGGGTGAGATCGTCGCGTTCCGCAAGAATAAGTCACTGCCGGCGGAGGTGCGGTCCGCCTGCGTTCCCAAGAAGCGAGCCGACAAGCCGGCCGGCCAATGGAACCGGTTCCACATCACGCTCAAGGGTGACCGGCTGACCGTCGTCCTCAATGGCGAGACCGTCATCGAAAACGCGCAGCTCCAGGGCATCCCGTCCCGCGGCCCCATCGGCCTGCAGCACCACGGGACGCCGATCGAGTTCGCGAATATCTTCGTCAAGGAACTGTAACGTAGGACAGGTTTCCAACCTGTCCTTTCTGTATCGGAGTTGGACACAGATGTCACAGATTTGCACAGACTTTTCATAAGTGATTCTTGTGCATCCGTGTCTTTGAGCTCCCCATCTGTGTAAATCCGTCCAATCTGTGTCCCCATTCTTCCTTTGAAAATGAAAAACCCATTGCGCGTCGCACTGAGCTCGGTTGCATTGATTGGCTGCATTGCTGCACAGACAGTTTCGGCCGAGCCCCTCGACCCGGCCAAGGTGAAACCGTCCGACGACGGCAAGATTCTCTATTACGATGCCCTGCAATTAGGGCTCGAAGGGCAAGGTTTTGCCGACGTCAAAGCGCCGTATGACCGGCTGCCAGCGAAGGCCGAAGGGAAAGTGCGGCCGGAAGTGTGGAGTCTGAGCCGAAATAGCGCGGGGTTGTCGGTGCGATTCGTGACCGACGCTCAGGCGATCCACGCCCGCTGGACGCTCACTTCCGACCGGCTCGATATGCCGCACATGCCGAGCACCGGCGTCAGCGGCCTCGACTTGTACGTGAAGATGCCGGATAGCAAACTCCGCTGGCTGGCCAACAAGTCGCCGACGGCTAAGACGACTTCAATCGCACTTGTCACCGGCATTCCCGCCGGCAAGCGCGAATACATGCTGTATCTGCCCCTCTATAACGGCACCGAGTCGCTGGAGATCGGCATTCCCAAGGAAAGCACGCTCGAAAAGGCGCCGCCGCGCGACGCCGGCCGTTCCAAACCAGTCGTCTTCTACGGCACATCAATTACGCAGGGGGGCTGCGCCTCGCGCCCCGGCATGGTTCACACGGCGATCCTTGGCCGCTGGCTCGACCGGCCGGTGATCAACCTGGGCTTCTCCGGGAACGGGCGGATGGAAAGGGAGGTCGCCGAGTCCATGGCCGAGATCGACGCAGCCGCGCTGGTCATCGACTGCCTCCCCAACCTGGCCGCCGACCAGGTTACCGAGCGGACGGCGCCGCTGGTGAAAATCCTCCGCGAGAAACGCCCAGAAACGCCGATCGTCCTGGTCGAGGACCGCAATTACACCGACGGCTTCCTGTTGCCCGGAAAGCGAGAGCGGAACGAGACCAACCAGGCGGCACTCAAGAAAGCCTTCCAGGAGCTGAAAGCCGCCGGCGACAAGCATCTCTACTATATCGAGGGGGCCGGGATGATTGGCGACGACAGCGAAGGAACCGTCGACAGCTCGCACCCGACTGACCTGGGCTTCTACCGGCAGGCGGAAGCGTTCATGAAGGTGCTGGGGCCGATCTTGCCGTAGCCGAGCTACTCGTAACCGTACCGCTCAAAGTACCCGGCCCACCGCCGGCGAAGTTCGGCCCGCGATTCTTCGTCCAAGTCGTGGACGTTCGTCTTGTAGCTCTTCTGCCCGGCGATGTAGTCCGTCAGCTTCGCACGTAGCGGCTCGAAGTCGCCCAGGTCCAACTCGCGGTAGACGCGCTCCAATTGCCCGACCGGATCGGCGACGAGGTCTTCGTACTTGATGTCGAGTACGCTCCGCTCGTCGATGGTCCGCCGCTGTTTTTCGAAGCCGCCGTACATCCGCTCAAAGCAGGTGAAAACGTACTCCCGCATCCCGCCCCCCCGTGGCATTTGCAGCCCCTGCACCTCGTCGAGCGATTTCCACAGCCGCATTGTCGAGGGAAAGAGCGCGTCGGGATGCCGCACGATGTGGATGAATTTGGCACCGGGAAAGAGACGCGAGAGCGTGGCGATCCGGCCGGTATGCGGCGGGCTTTTGAGCAGCACCCGCTTGGGATTGCAAAACGTGATCGATTTGACGAACGAGACGATCGCCTTTTCAAAGCGTGCGACATCCTCCGGCGCTACTCCTTCCATGTCGAGCAGTTCCATGTCCGGCGGTGGATCATTGGGGAAAGCCATCCGGAAGTACGGCGTTGGGGAGTCCAGCACGATGAGGGCGAATTCATCTTCCTGCGGGCGATCCCAGCCGGCCAGGACGTTGTCCATCGGCCGATGCCGCGGCAATAGCCAGCCGCCGAGATGCACCATCCACCATTCGGTGAGCAGGAAGTGGAGCGGGGCGAAGCACTGGTAGGTCGT
Organism: Pirellulaceae bacterium; assembly: GCA_035649415.1. Taxonomy (GTDB): domain Bacteria; phylum Planctomycetota; class Planctomycetia; order Pirellulales; family Pirellulaceae; genus DATKDU01. Next base: position 9,553 of record DASRJP010000010.1, read on the forward strand.
CGGCGTAAGGAACCGGTCGTCGAGGTACATCAGCTCGTGCAGAAATGTGGTGCCGCTCCGCCAGTGGCCGAGAATGAAAACCGGCGGCTGGTCGATCGTCGTTTCGTCGATCCGGCGGCCGTATATCCACCGCTGCATCCGCCACATGACCGAGTTGAACGGCGTGATGAGCGAGATCAGAAAGGCCATCGGCCAGCGGAGCGGATGGATGCGGAAGCGGTGACGGATACAAAGCCGCATCCAGTCGCCGAATCGCATGCCGTGCCAGAAGCGGGGGGACCAGAAAGGATACGCGTGGAATTTTTGTTTCTGGGCCGGCGGTTTCACCGTCTGGGTCTTGCCAGGAGCGGCAGCGGGAGCATCAGCCATGCAGCAGGGTTTTTGCCAGGCGGCGTCATGAGGAGGCGGCAAAGACCGGATTGTACCGGCAATGCCGTGCGGCGGGAACGGAAGTTGAAATCAGCCGTGGAGTTCAGCCCATCTCATTTTATGTGATTTGCAGACACCTTTTCCGTCTGCGCTGGAATTCCCCATCGGCCGTCTCTTATATCCTTT
>DASRJP010000011.1:0-7620 GCA_035649415.1 Pirellulaceae bacterium
GGCAACGACAAGCTGCTGGGCGGGAGCGGCCACGACACGTTGATTGGCGCCGAAGGGAACGACCACCTGGGGGGCGGTGCGGGGCGCGATCTGCTGTTTGGCGGCGACAACACAGACAACCTCTTCGGCGGCGGCGGAGACGACATCCTGATTGGCGGCAGGACGATTTACGACCAGGACCTTCATTCGCTGTTCCTGATCCATCAGAAGTGGAAGTCCAGCGCCGGCTATAACACGCGTGTGAACGACCTGTTGACCGGCACTGGCGCGCCGCAACTGAGTGCCGCTCAGGTTTCGGACGTGTTCTTCGATCGGCTCTACGGGGACGCGGACCTGGAGTTCTTTTTCTTCAATCTTGGCGACCTGCTGATCGGCAAGACCTCCACGGAGAAGGGGATCAAGGTAAGTTAGACGGAGTGTGACGGAGATGGGCCGCTTCCGTGTCGATGCCACATTCACGGTGAGGGGCCGCCGCTACCTGTGCGCGGTCGGCGCTGTGCTCGACGGCCAGGTCACGGCCGGCATGACAGCTCGACTGGAAGGCGCCAGGGGAGTGCAGTTTCACGCAGCCGATCGAAGCGGTCGAGCTCGCCTCCGGATCGGGCGGTGCGCAGCCGGCCTTGGTCTTCCGCTATCCAACCGATGCGGCTGCCCTTGAGGCGCGAGACACGCTCGCGGTGGGCTCTGTGCTCGCGTGCGAGGCCCCCGTCTAACACGCCGCTGCGGCCGACGAGCGGCGGGAGCGCGAGCAGCGAATGCGGTAGCATGGGGTGTCGCCGCTCGCGGCTGAGCGGCAAGACGTTAAAAGTGCGCTAAGAATTACATGCACGCTTGGTGCTTGCGATTTGGAAATTGGCTCGAGCCAGGTGGCGCCCGCATGGGCTCTTCAAGACGCTTGCTTTTCCATCTCCGCGTGGGATAATGCCCGCTCACTTTCTGGCGTTCGCGGCGCTCGCCTCCTTTGGCCCCCGCCCTGAATACCTCTACCAGGCGGATGGAGCCAACATGAAGTCGTTCGAGGTCCCGGCCTGCCCCAAGTGCCTCGGGGGCGGCAACGTCAAGCTGGTCGAAATCCCCAGCGAGGCCAGCACCCTGTTCGATCCTCTGCCAGACGGATGGCCCGCGGCAGAGTACGAGTACCATTGCGAATGCGGCTGGTCGATGCCGCTGGAGCGGCACCCAGCCAATTCCGGCCGGCCTGCACCCCTGGCCAGCGAACGTGGGCGATGAGCTCACCAATCATTTGACTTCAGGTTCGCAGTGCGAGCTGGCTCCGCACGTCAGCCGCACCCGGGGCACTCTGGAAGCGGACTGCTGCCGCAGGCTACGATAGGGCGGACGAATTCTGCCATCGGCCCGACTTGGAATCGTTCCCAGGAGGAATTGTTTATGCGCCGCCTTTGCGCCGTCGGTTTGCTCGTTTTGCTTGTGCACTCGTCCGTCGTGGCCCGGGCCGAGTCTCCCGCGCCGCCAAAAGCAGAGAATGCCCTGGCAGATTACGTCGCCCGGCCGGACGCCAGCTTCCAGTGGGTCAAGCGGAGCGAAGGGACGGTCGTCACCTGCCAGTACCAGGAGTTGATCCTGACGAGCCAGACCTGGAAGGACATCGTCTGGAAGCACCGGCTTTTTCTGCTCAAGCCGGCAAGCTGCCAGGATGATGCCAAATCGGCGCTGCTGTTCATCACTGGCAGCAGTTGGAAGGACGAGTACGACCAGCCGCCGACCCCCGATGCCAAGCTCCCCGGCGAGGCCCAAGTCTTCGCCCTGCTGGCAGAAAAACTCCAGTCCCCCGTAGCGATCCTCCTGCACTGCCCCTTCCAGCCGATCTTTGACGGCAAAAAGGAAGACCAGATCATCGCCTTCACGTTCAAGAACTATCTCGAAACGGGGGACGCCACCTGGCCGCTTTTGCTCCCCATGGTGAAAACGGCCGTGCGGGCCATGGACGCCACGCAGCAGGCTTGCAAGGAGAAGTGGGGGCTGGGAATCGAATCGTTCACGGTCAGCGGCGGCTCGAAGCGCGGCTGGACGACGTGGCTCACCGGAGCGGTGGACAAGCGGGCCACCGCCCTGGCGCCGATGGTCATCGACACGCTGCACATGGACAAGCAGATGGAATTGCAGCGGCTCTCTTTCGGCGGCCAGCCCTCCGAGCAGATCGACGACTACACCACGCTCGGCCTCGACAAGCAGTTCGATACGCCCCGCGGCAAATCGCTGCTGGCCATCGTCGATCCCTACCGCTACCGCCAGAAATACCAGCAGCCCAAGCTGCTGATCCTCGGCACCAACGACCGCTACTGGCCGATCGATGCGCTCAATTTGTACTGGGACGATCTGCCGGGGGAGAAGTATGTTCTGTACTGCCCCAACCAGGGACACAGCATCAAGGATTATCCGCGCGTCTTCGGCAGTTTGAACGCACTCCATCAACGGATGATCCATGGGAAGAAGCTGCCGAAACTCACATGGTCATTTGCAAACGGCGACGGCAAGCTGACGCTGAAAGTCGCCAGCGACATCCAGCCCAGCAAGGTGGTCGCCTGGACGGCCGTTGCCAAGACCCGCGACTTCCGGGAGTCGCAGTGGACGTCGTCAGCCGCCGACGCCAGCGGTGACAAGTACGTCTGCTCTTTGCCGACACCGACGGATGGTTACGCGGCCATGTTTGCCGAGGCGGTTTTTGAAGAAGATGCCGAGACTCCGTATTACCTTTCGACGAATTTGCGGGTGCTGCCGAGCGCGGCGATTGCGGCCGGCGGGGGGAAGTAGGGTTCATGGCGGAGGCGAATCGGCTTTGCACCGGAGTGCCGGGACTCGATGACTTGCTCGGCGGCGGGCTGCTCCCGGGAACGCTGACGGTCGTCTGCGGCGCGACAGGAATCGGCAAGACGCAGCTTGGCGTGCAGTTTGCCTGTAGGCACACTCCGTGTGCCGTCGGCAACGGCGAAACAGACGGCACACGGAGTGTGCCTGCTACTAGCGTTCGGCGCGGGTCTCCCGACCCCGCCGAAGGGGCCGACCGCAGGTCTCCCGTTTCGGCCATAACCGGAGACCTTCGGTCGGGGAATGCGGGCGAGGTCCGGAGACCTGCGCCCAACCCGCGCGAGGTCGGGAGACCTGCGCCTAACCCAGATTCGGGACAGGTTGGAAACCTGTCCTACGATCGCGGCATCCTTTTCGACATGTCCAGCCGCGGCGACTCGCAGAGCCACGCCGAGTACGCCAAGAGGTTGTTCAATTGGAAGCTGACTGCCGTCGATCCGGACGCGGCGGTTGCTCTCGACGGCTTCTTCGACGCCGGCCGCAATCACGGCGACTATCTGCACGTCTTCCGCTACCACGGCCGGCGAGTGACGCGCCGCGATCTCGACTGGGACGACTGGAACCAGTGGCAGGCGGAGCTCAACGCGCGCCTGCGATCGGCCATCGCCTTCTTTTACGGCAATTTCGTGCAGGGTTGCCGGCGCGTTGTCATTGACGGCATCGAGCCGGTCGATCGGCCGGCCGAATCGATCCAGTTCAACCTGTTCGAGTACATCTACCACCAGGTGCTGCGCAAGGACCCGGAGTGGGTCGCCCGCGACTTGTTCCGCGAACAGTACCGCCGGCACGCCGACGAAGCGGCCGCGCACGTCTACGACCCGTCGCAAATCGGCTGCCTGCTCCTTTACACCTCGCAGGAAACGATGCTCGACGACCTGATCTCGCGGCCGCTCGACGAGGGGGACGTGCTGTCCAACGCCAACACGCTGATTCTCATGGGCAAAATCCGCGATGGCGACCACATTCGCCGCGCCCTCTACATCGCCAAACACCGCGGCAGCGCGTGCGAAGAGCGGATCGTGCCGTATGCGATTGGCGAGCGGGGACTAACCGTGGAGCAGTGAACCACGAAGGCACAAAGGCACGAAGGGGTCACGAAGAGGAATAAGGGAAGTGGTTTCTTTCTTTGTGAAACATTGTGACTTCGATTCTTCGTAGTTTCCTTTACCGAATGAATCGTTGAATGCCGTCTTTGATCAGCGGCACATTGAAGTTGACCAGAAAGCCAAGCCGTTTATCGGTCAACTTTAGATAGGTAAGGAGCTGGGCCTCAAAGACGGGATGCATGTCGAGCACAGCTTTGACTTCGCAGATCACGAGGTCATTAACCAAGATGTCGAGCCTCAGCGCCTTTTTGATCGTAATGTTGTCGTACTTGATGGACACGTACTGCTGCCGCCTTACCTTGAATCCGGCCTTCGCTAGCTCGTGGCAAACACATACCTCGTAAACGCCTTCGATGAGACCAGGTCCTAAGGTTGAATGGAACCTGAAGCACGCATTGACTATTGCCTTCGCAATTCTCTCCTCTACTTCCGTCAGCGGCGCAAAACCCATCTTGGTGACCCCTTTGTGTCTTCGTGCCTTAGTGGTTTCTCTTCATTTCAGCTCGATAATTCTCACTCCCCCCGCCGGCACTTCCACTTGGACCTCGCCGTTTTCGACTTTCAAAACGTCGTCCGGCAGCAGCCGGTCCTTGGCCGTGGTGATCGGAACGAATGAGCGGATCACGACCTGCTGATTCTTGCGGTAGTCGGTCGGCGTAATGCCGTGCTGCGGCTTGTCCTGGCCGGCGGGGTTCATGAGGGTCACGCACCAGCCGTCTTTCGTGCGGTTGATTAGCCATTCGACCCCCGCAGGCCTCCGCTCCGCGGCAAGCCCGACTTGGCGCGCGACGGAGTCGCGGCCTACGACTTCCAGCGGCATTAGCCCGCGGGAAAGATGCGCCAGCAGACGCGGGAAGACGGGGTGGATCGCCTTGTCGATCCCCAGGCTGCGCGGGACCGACAAATAAATCAAACGCCCATTGCCGCGGTCGATGGCGCCGCAGAAGCATTTGCCGTCGGGGGTGGTAGCCAGCGGGCGAACGACTTCGCCAGCGGCAGTCTTCGGCGGGATTTCCGCAAACCGATACATCTGCGACGCCAGCAGCTCACCGCCGTCGAGCCAGCGATAGCCGGCCGTGTCGGCCGGTCCGCCGACGGCCGGCAATTGCAGCGCCGCCAGGCCCGGGCCGGTCAGATGCTCGCCGGCGACAACCAGCGTGCCGCCCGCCGCGACATACTGCGCCAGCCGCTGTCCCTCGGCCGCGGTCAGCTCGATTTCGCCGGTGACGATCACGACCGGATAGGTGTCAATCGTCCGCCACTTGGCCACGTCCGGATACGCGAAGATCACGTCGAAGATGTCGCCGTAGACGCCGGGCAAATACACCTCATTGGTCCCCGTAATAGGCTTCTCGCTTTCCGGCCCGATCGGGTGATACGCAGTCCAGAAATACTGTTCGAGCATCTTCTCGTGGTCCCCGAACAGGAACCGGTCCTGATGCCCGTGCCAGTTCTTGAAGGCATTGGGCCAGAATGGCGCGGGCTCCCAGCCGTGGGCGTAATCGACGAGGAAGGCGATTGGCGTGTACGGATCGCCCCGGTCGGGGTCGGCGGCCGTTGTGCGGAGGAACCGATCGACCAGTTTTCCCTTCGGCGAAAGCTGCACCTCGTGCAGGCCGGCCGCCGTGGTGCCGCCGGGCTGCCAGAATTCGTCGAACCCCTGCTCGTGATAAAACATCGCCGAACCGGCCATGTACTGGTACCAGATGTCCATCTTGTACCAGGTCATGCCGGCCCCGCTGATCACGCTGTAATAGTTGTCGTAGAAATTCCGCGGGGCGTGGAAGCTCTGCGTGTCGCTGAAGATCGTGCTCGAATCGCCGAAGTTGCACGAGCGATACGTCGCCGTGAGATTCCCCCACTGGCGGGCCGCCCCGCGCATGAAGGCCCACCGCATCGGCAGCACCGAGCTGGTGGCGACCGACGACTCGTAGCCGATGGTCTTGGCGCCCCAGTCGGCCGTCAGCGGAATCCCCATGATGTTGCCGACCGACAGGCAGGAGATCACATCCTGGTATGGATTGGCGTCCAGGTCGCGGCCGTAAACCTTGCGATATTTCTCGCGGTTCGATTCGAGCGACACGGGCGTAAAGGCCTCCACGAGCTGCCGCCGCGTCTGCGCCGCGGCGGTCGCCGCCTTCATCTTCTCGCCGTCGGGATAGAAATAGCCAAAACTCTCGCCGCTGATCGAGCCGACGTACCGGTCGCGGTATTTGGCAAACGTCGCGACCCCCTTCTCATTAATCGGCACGCCTTCGTGATAGTTCATCATCATGCCCCAGGCCCGATCGGGATGCGCATCAAGCCACGCCGCGAATTTCTGCCCCAAGGGAAGCAGCTCGCCGCTGGCCGCATCGGTGGCAAACACGCCCGCCCCCACGCCGTGGAACGTCGGCACAATCCGCGGGTCGGAAAAGATCGGCACATCCTCCCGGCCGGCGTACTTCTTCTCGAACTGCTCGCGGACCTCCTTGTCGGCAATGTTGTAGGGGACTTTCACGCGGTCCGGCTTGTCACTGAGCCACGTATCGACGGCGCTGGTATGGCCGACGTTCCACAAATAGAGAAACCCCTTGTCGCGAAACGTGCGCAGCTTCCAGGCCGCCGGCAATTCGTAGCCGGCCGGCTGCTTGAAGTCCGGCCGCCGCCGGGCGAGGGGCTCCAGATCGGACGGAATGCCGCCGCGGTAGGAATCGAGGATCGCCCAGGCTTGGTTCTTCGGCCGGTCCTTGATCAGCGGGCGATAGACCGCATCGGTCGTCAGGACGACGACGTCGATCTGCCGCGGCTGCGCTTCCTTCGTGGTGCTGACGAGCTTGATCGTCGCCAGACCTTTGTTAAGTTGAACTTCCTGTCTGGCCCAGCCGAACGCCCAGCCGAAATAGAGCTTCATCTCGTTGTCTTCTTCAATCGAGGGCTTGTCGCCGTACTGGCCGATCCACGGTTGCTGCCCGGGCTGCTCGATCTGCACCTGGAAACGCTCGGTCTTCTCCCGCCAGTCGCCATACCGGACCCAGACGAAGTATTTGCCGCCGACCGGAATCTCGATCGGCCGCGTGACGACCGCCTTGTCGTCGTCGCCGCCGGTGGCGATCGACAGAAAGCCGCTCTCGCCCCCCTGGCACCACTCGGCCGCCCACCCCGGCCCCGACAGTCCCCAATTCCCCTGCGTCGTCTTCATCGGCGGCGTTCCCATCGGCCAGCAATAGCCGCGAATGCCGGTGAAATGCTCGGCCTCGAGCCATAAAGATTCTTGAGCGAGCGATGTGCTTCCGGCCACGAAAGCGGCAGCGACCAGAACGGCAGTCAAGCGGCGGCGCATAGCAATTTCCTTGAGCACAGACACGTTGGCACTTCATCATGCATGCGGTCCAAGAGGCAAGCAAGCATTTGCAGTGCTATGGCCGGCCCGTCGATGGCGTTACTCGCCTGGCGTGATTTGCGCTCGGCCAGCCGCTAGAATCCCCCTCTGCCCTCCCTGGTGGGCGACGCGACCATTGGTCCCGTTTCGCGTCAATTCGACGCCGCGGTTTGCGACGTTTGCACCGAAGCGTGCGGCAGGAATGTAAGGTGCCAAACCAGGCATGGAGATTGAGTCGGAGTATTGTCATGCGATGCATTCCACTGACCGGCTCCGACGACCGGATGGACTGCCGCGAGATGTTTTTCGATCCGCTCAATGTGCTTC
>DASRJP010000012.1:0-16340 GCA_035649415.1 Pirellulaceae bacterium
TACCCCACATCCCCCAAATCCAGCGCCTCCCCGTAACGCACCAGCACCATCCGCTTCAGGCGCGCGTAGGCCAGATTCGATAACTCCGGATCGGCGGCAATAAGTGCCTGCGCGGCCGGGCGCGCTTCCTCTAACACAGGGACGTCCCGCACCATGTCGGCAATCCGCAGCGGGGGCAGGCCGTGCTGGCGGGTGCCGAAGAGGTCGCCGGGGCCGCGGAGGGAGAAGTCGATTTCGGCCAGCTCGAAGCCGTCGCTGGTGCGGGTGAAGGCGTCCATCCGCTGGACAGCGTCGTCGGTGGCGGGGTTCGCAAAGACGCAGACGTAACCGGGATGACTGCCGCGGCTGACGCGGCCGCGGAGCTGGTGAAGCTGCGCCAGGCCGAACCATTCCCCTCCTTCGATCGTCATCAGCGTGGCGTTGGAAACATCGATGCCGACTTCGATCACGCTCGTGGCGACCAAGACCTGCGTCTGGCCGCGTGCGAAGGCGAGCATGGCGGCCTCTTTTTCGCTCGGCGTCAGGCGGCCATGGAGCATGCCCAGGCGATAGCCGGCCAGTTCGCCGCGAGAGAGTGCTTCGACGGTTTGCTGGACGCTGGCAGTAGCCCGCGACTCCGTCGCGGAATCGGTAGTGGCGTCAGCGTCATCTTCGCGGCCGGCGCGCGACGGAGTCGCGGCCAACGATTCGACCAGCGGCACTATCACAAACCCTTGCCGACCTTCGTCGAGCTTTTTGCGGAAGAACTCCCACCACTTGGCCCGCTGCGTGTCATTGGCCAGATAGGTGTAGACCTTTTGCCTCCCCGGCGGCGGCTCGCGGAGCGTGGAGACTTCCAAATCGCCGAACAGCGTCATGGCCATCGTCCGCGGGATGGGCGTGGCGGTCATCACCAGGTAGTGCGGATCGAGGCCCGCCTTTTTGAGTGCCGCCCGCTGGCGCACGCCGAATTTATGTTGTTCGTCGATCACCACGAGTCCCAGCCTGGCAAATTCCACGCCGCTCTTGGCCACGGCGTGCGTCACCGCGTGCGTGCCGATGACAATGTCCACTTCGCCCGCGGCAATCTTGGCGAGCAGTTCCTTACGCTCCGCCGGCGTGAGCGAGCCGGTGAGGAGGCCGATCCGCACCTTGCTGGCGGCCAGCGCCATCGAGAGCGTCCGCAGATGCTGCTGAGCAAGGACTTCCGTGGGGGCCATGAGTGCCGCCTGATGGCCGTGGGCGACGGCCAGGAGCATGGCGTACATGGCGACGACCGTTTTTCCGCTGCCGACGTCCCCCTGGAGGAGGCGGTTCATCGGCCGGCTTTGGGCCATGTCCGTGCAGATTTCACCGATTGCCTGCCGTTGGCCGGCAGTCAGCTCGAACGGGAACAGCCGCGTGATGCGGGCATCGATGCGGGCATCAACCGGCAGCGGCGGGGCGCTTTGGCGATTTTCCGAAAGCCATTTCTTCATCGCCAGAGCCAATTGCAAAATGAAAAACTCCTGGTAGATGAACCGCCGCCGGGCTTCGGCCAGCGATGCCTGGTTCTCGGGCGAATGCACCTGCGGCAGTGCGGCCCGGATCGGCCAGAGCTTGTGGGCATCGAGCAATTCGTCGGGGAAGACTTCATCCACGAACTGCGTGTGGGACTCCGCGACGCCTTGCACGATGCGCCGCATTGTCGGTTGATTGAGACCCTCGGTCAGCGAATAGACGGGGAGGATGCGGCCGGCCGGGGCGTCCTCATCGGGGGCGAGGAATTCGACGGTTGGATGGGCCATTTCCCAGCGGAGCCCCTGGAGCTTGGGCTCGCCAGAGACGAGGACGCGCTGACCCGGATTGAAGGTCTGTCGTCGCCACGGCTGGTTGAAGTAGAGGAGGCGGAGGTATTTTGTCTCCTGGCGGATGAGGACGCCCAGCAGCGATTTGCCGATGCCCGTGTTGCGGAGATCGACCTCCTCCACGACGCCGCAGACGCTGGCGAGCTTTCCCTCTTCGAGCCGGTCGATGTCCCGCAGCTCGCTCATGTCCTGGTAGGCGCGCGGGAAGAAGAAAAGCAGGTCGCGGGCGTAGTGAAGGTCGAGCTTGGCCAATAGTTCGGCCCGCTCCGGACCAACGCCCTTGAGATACTGCACCGGCGTATTAAGTTGCTCAGCCGGGCTCTTTTCTCGCAGCGGTTTGGCGGCGGATGACATGCCTGGATTGTATCGCGGAAGAAAACGCGGTTCACCAGCCACTCGTAAAGCCCACAGGCCGACGGATCGCATTGTTCGCGCGCGCCGCCGCCGCTATAATTTCGCCGTAGAAACTGCATAAACGCCTGCTTTCGAACTCTTCGCGACACACCCGCCGGGAGACGGATTTCCGAAATCATGCGAGTCGGCATTGGCCACGATACGCACCGACTGACCACGGGGGGGCCGCTGCGGCTGGGAGGAGTGAACGTCCCGCACGACCATCATCTGGTTGGTCACAGCGATGCCGACGTGCTGCTGCACGCCATCGTCGATGCCCTGCTGGGCGCCGCGGCCATCGGCGACATTGGCGAATTGTTTCCGGATACGGACGAGGCCAATCGCGGGCGGGACTCGGCCGAGATGCTGCGGGCGGCACATGACCGCGTGCGGCAGGCGGGCTTTCGAATCGCTAATCTGGACTGCATCGTTTTCCTTCAGCGGCCGAAGCTGACGCCGCACAAATTGCTGATCCGCGATCGGATCGCAGAAATCTTGGGGCTGCCACCGAGCCGCGTGGGGCTGAAGGCGAAAACCGGCGAGATGGTCGGCATTGTAGGGCGGGAAGAGGCGATCGTGGCCGAGTGTGTGGCGCTACTCGAGGAGACGGCGCGAGCGCCGGCGTAACCGTGATTATCGGCAGTCTACTGTTGATTGTCTTTGTCGGGCTGTATTTCACGTTTTCGCTGTACGGCCGGATGAACAAACAACTGCGCGCCCTCGACGATCACAAACAGCGTTGTTTCGACGCCATTGGCCGGCCGCGCAGGACCGCGGAGCGGCAGTCGGAACCTTCGATCAGCGCGCCTGCCAGTCCGGCGTCATCGCCGTTACCGACCGGAGTTCTCAAAAGATTTAGCATCCGTTGACATTGGCGGTTCTCGCAAGCAATGCGATGGCAACGACTTGATTTGCACTATGCCGATCCGCATCTACAGCACGCTCACCAAGACCAAGGAAGTCTTCGAGCCGGTCGCACCTGGCAAGGTTGGCATCTATCTCTGCGGCCCGACCGTTTACAAGGAGAGCCACATAGGCCACATGGTGGGGCCGGTAATTTTCGACACGATCAAGCGCTATCTGACGTACAGCGGCTACCAGGTGAAGTGGGTCGTCAATATCACGGACGTGGACGACAAGCTGATCGCCCAGCAGCACGAGCGGGGCATTCCGATGGCGGAGATTGCCGCCGAGATGACGATCGACTATCTGAACAATCTGCGGTCCTTGGGCGTCGATCAAATCGATGAAATGCCGCGGGCGACCGAGCACATGGCCGGGATCATCGATTTCACGCGGTCGCTGATCGACAAGGGATATGCGTATGCCTCCGGCGGCGACGTGTTCTTCGACGTTCTCAAGGACCCGGGCTACGGCAAACTGAGCAACCGCTCGGCCGACGAGCAGCAAGGTGAAGGAGGCAGTGCCGGCTCAAAGAAGCGCAATCCTGGCGACTTCGCGCTGTGGAAATCGGCCAAGCCGGGCGAGCCAAGCTGGGACAGCCCGTGGGGTAAGGGGCGGCCGGGATGGCACATCGAGTGCTCTGCCATGAGCCGGGCGCTATTGGGCGAAACGTTCGACATCCACGGCGGCGGCCTGGACCTCGTCTTTCCGCACCACGAGAACGAGCTGGCCCAGAGCGAATGCTGCCACGGCAAGCCGATGGTAAAGTACTGGATGCACAATGGGCTGCTGAGAAAGAACGAGGCGGCAGGGAAGATCGGCGGGCGGAGCGACCGCGAGCAGGCCGGCGGGGAAGCGGCAGCCGCGACGAGCAAGATGAGCCGCTCGGCCGGCGCCGGCGGTCTGGCCGATGTGATCGCAGCCCAAGGGGGGGAACGAATACGCTTCTTTCTGCTGCGGACCCATTACCGCAGCACGGTCGTTTACGGCGATGACGGGCTGGCCGAAGCGGCGAAGTCGCTCGAGGCCTTCTACCGTTTCTTCGAGCGGTTCCAGGAAATCACGCGGCAGCGGTTTTTCAATCTTCCATCTGCGACGACACGGACAGCTGGCGACTTTGATCCGGCCGGCGATCCGCTCCTGTCGTCACTCCACAAGTCGCGGCAATCGTTCCTCGACAAGATGGACGACGATTTCAACACGGGCGGTGCAGTGGCCGACCTGTTCGACGTCGTCCGCGAGTTGAACAAGTACGCCGATCAGCACGGCTTGTCGGCCGATAGCGACGTCAAGGACCCGAAAGTCGTCACGCTCGTCCGCGGGACGAAGGTGCTTAAGGAGTTATCAAGCATTCTCGGACTTTTCGGCAGCACGCCGCCTGTACGCGGCGGCGACGGAGACAACTTGACGCCGAAAGTGATGCAGCTCCTCATCGACCTGCGAGCCGAAGCGCGGGCCAGGAAGGATTTCGCGCTTGGCGACCGCATTCGTAACGGCCTGGCAGAGATCGGCGTGACGCTCGAGGACAAGAAAGGGGGCGGGACCGAGTGGCGGCTGGGGAGCGGGACATGATGCCAAAAGTTGCTTCAGGACAGGCTGGAAACCTGTCCTACGTCCGTACCCTCGGCATCGATCCCGGCCTCAATACGACTGGCTATGCCGTCGTCGAGACGCGCGGCGGTCGGATCGAGCTCATCGAGGCGGGGGTCGTCCGCGGACGGCAGCGCGGCAGCCTGCCGGGGCGGCTGAAGGAGATCTATGACGGCGTGTGCGAGGTGATCGCGGCACTCAAGCCCCAGGCGCTGTCGATCGAAGAACTCTACTCGCACTACGAGCGGCCGCGGACGGCGATACTGATGGGGCACGCCCGCGGCGTGATCTGCCTGGCTGCGGCCAACAGCGGGATGACAATCCACAGCTACGCCTCGACGCAGATCAAGCGGCTGCTCACTGGCAGCGGACGGGCGCCGAAAAACCAGATGCAACTGGCGATTTGCCGCGAGTTCGGTCTGTCGAGCCCGCCGGAGCCGCCCGACGTGGCGGATGCGATGGCGATCGCGCTGTGTCACATTCATATGAGTCGAAAGCTCACCTGCCCTTAGGCGGAGGACAACATTCTCCGGAACGCGGCGCCCGCTGCGGGGGCTGTTAGCCCCCGGCTAAGAACAAAAGATGATCACCAAAATCACCGGCAACCTGCTGAAGCTGACAGACGACTCGGCGACGCTCGGCATCGAGGCCTTCGAATACGAAGTGTTCATTCCCGAATTCACGCGGCGGCAATTGCAGCCGCTGGTTGGCCAGAGCATATCGTTGCACACGATCTATTCGCTCGACGGCGATCCCGCACGGGGGCGAGTGACGCCGCGGCTGGTCGGTTTCTTCACCGAGATCGAGCGGGAATTCTTCGAGATGTTCTGCTCGGTAGACGGCGTCGGCCCCAAGAAGGCGCTGCGAGCGATGGTCCGGCCCGTGTCGGACATCGCCGTCATGATCGAGGAACAGGACGCCAAGGGGTTGTCGTCGCTTCCTGGCGTTGGCGGAGCGACCGCGGAACGGATCATCGCCAAGCTGCGGCGGAAGATGTCCAAGTTCGCACTGCTCGTGGCCCGGCAGGCAGGGATGCAGGCCGACGTGAAGCGGGACGTCGTCGCCGAAACGTACGACGCACTATTGACGCTCGGGCACTCTTCGGCCGACGCCCGGCGGCTGGTGGACGAAGTCCTCAAGACCAAACGCAAGTTCAGCGACGTCGAGGAGCTGCTGGCCGCCATCTACCAGCAGAGTCACGGGCGGAAAGAAGCGTCGGGATAAATTCGCTGGGTGCTGTGCGGCGGTGTCTGCTGCTTACTGCGGCTGCACTTCGATCAGATTGCCATCGCCGTTGTGAGCGGACTGGTTGGTGGCTGACTGCCGTTGCTGCTGCATGTGCCGGCCGAGGAGGCCGCGCGATTTGAGCTGTAGGGCGCGGGTGGTGCTGCCAACATCGCGGCTGGCCGGGAGAGAACCGGTGGCCGAAGCCTGTTTGACGGGATATTCGGCCTGATCTGCCTCCGATCCTTCGACGTACGGGACGTAACGAACGTTTCCCGCGGCCACCGCAGTGTCCTTGTCGCGCTGGTCCGCCGGCGTGCGATCGTATTCCTCAAACGACGCCAGGGCTACCTTGGCCCGCTGGTGCGAAGGATCAGCGGCCAGGGCTTCCTGAAAACACCCCTTGGCCTCGTCGTTCAGATCTTGCGCGGCAAAGACAAACGCCAGGTTGTAGTACGCATCAGCTTCGCTGCCGACGGCGGCAAACTGCTCCAGAGCCCCGTCGTAGTCCTTCATGTGTCCCAGCACGAGGCCCAAATTGTTGCGATGCCGGGCGACGTCAGGAGCCAGCGCGACCGCCTTGGCCAGCGCGGCGTGCGCCTTGTCCAGCTTCCCTTGGAGGTAATAGCAGTAACCTAGATCGCCAAGCAGCACTGCGTCGCGAGGCTTCTGCTCCAGAGCCTGGAGAAAAAACGCCTCCGCTTCGCCGTGCTTCTTTTGCATGTCGGCGACGACGCCCAATCGATGCAGGACAAGCGGATCCCCGGGCCGCTGGCGCAGTGCCGCTTCATAAACCTGGCGGGCCTTGTCGTACTGACCGGCGCGCTCCAAGTTCCGCCCTTGTTTCAGGTCTTCAGCGTCTGCCGCTTGCGCCCCAGCATTCGTCCGCGTGGCCGATGTCTGTCGCGAGCCTGCCGTGTTGTTGGTCGTGCGGTTTTTTTCCGCAGCCGCGATCGTGGCCTGTGGCGATGGAAGCCGCAAACTCGGCAGGCCGTTGCGGCCAGGAAGCTGCGAACAGCCGGCTACGGCAACGACGATGCCAACGATGGACAAGCAGCCCCAGAAGCAGCGCATGATGGGTCCGTCTCCTCGGGATACTTGCAAAGGCTCGCCAGCGAAATGGATTTCGCTCGACCGCGTTCTAGCGATAGAATCCGCCATAGCCGCCAAAGCGACGTCCATAACCGCCGCCGTTTCCCCCATTCCAGCCCAGGACGCTCATGTAGGCGTTTTCCCCTTCCACTCCGGTGAAGCCCTCGGCAAACGCGCTGGCCACTACGACCCGGCCGTCGGCGCCCGTGACGCCCAGCCGATTCAGCTCGCGGATGACGGTCTGACGGCGCGCTTCATCCAGCTCGGGACGACGGCCGTGCTGGCTCTCCTCGATCACGACCGGGAAAGGAACGTGCTCCAGCCGCAGGGCAACCTGCATGAGTTTTTTCTTGCCGCCGGGCGCCAATTCCGCCGTATCGACGTGCGTCCGGGTGTCGTAGCGGAATTCATGATCGTAGAAGATGAAGTCCGCCGCCTCGGCATTGGTCTGCATTGTTTCCCAGTGGGAATCAGTCACTTGTCCCAGAGGAAATGGCCGATCATGCGCCGCGCCAGCGCCAGCGCCGAACCCATCAAACAGCCCGCGGCCATCGTCGCAACAACAGTGGGCGCAGCCGGTCGCGGCCAGGCAGATGATCGCGAGGGGAATCCAATTTGTGACTTTCATGGGATTTCAAATTTCAGATTTTTGATTTCAGACTGCAAGTTCGAAATTTGAAATTTGCAATCTGAAATCTTGGATGCTACTGCCCGTGCCCGAACGGTCCGCTGGTCATCGCGGGCCCGCCGGCCTTGTACCGTTTCTTCAGTCGCGGCCAGACGGTGCTGCGATAATCCATGGTCGGGTTCCCCTCCAAGTCGCCGTGAAGGTAGAACTGGTAGTTGGTCGGCTCGGTCACGTCGAAGCCCGGCAGCGGCGGAACCTCCTCGGGCTCCATCGGATGAACGAGCTCGGGCGTGACCAGGATGATCAGCTCGTTTTCGTTGCGCGTGACGCTGCGGCGGCCAATGATCCGCTGGAGAAACGGCAAGTCGCCGGCGTTGTTGGCGGTCACGCTGTCCTGGAGCAAGCCGGCGATCGCCAGGGTTTGCCCTTCCCGCATCTCGACCGTCGTGGTCGCGGCCCGCACGTTCAGACTGGGGATGCTGCCGGTGCTGGTACCGCCGGTAGCCAGATCGGTATTGATCTCGCTGAACTCGGGAGCGACTTCCAGCCGGATACGATCCTTGTCCACGACGGTGGGCAGAAAGCTGATGATGGCCCCGAAGGCGCGGAAGTCGGTGGTGACCGCATTGAGACCGACGGCCCCGACGACGGTCGGCACGGCAAACTCACCCCCCGCCAGGAACGTGGCTGGCCGGCCGCTCATCGTCACTAGCGTTGGCTCCGAAAGGAGCTTCACCACGCCGTGTTGCTGAAGGGCGTTGAGCCCGATCGAGATGTCGTCGCCGTCCACGTTGAACAGGATCGGCGGCGCCTCTCCTGTGGTCACGGCGGACAGCGAATTCAGCAGGATATTGCTCGAGCCATCGAGATCGATCGTCCCTTTGACATCCAGTCCGAAGTTGCGCGCCGCCGTGCGGTTCAGTTCCGCGATCTTGACCCGCAGGGCAACTTGCTGCACGCCGGGAACGCGGAGCATGTTCACGATTTGATAGTTGGTGCGGCGGGTGGTGCCCGTGACCGTATCGGCCAGCACCTGGGCCGCCTGACCTTCGTTGATGCCGCCGCCGGGGTAGCCGGCTGGCCAGCCGGCGCGGTAACCGGTCTGGGCGCGGACAATCGACATGATCTGGAACGCCTCTTCGGAGTCTTTGGCCTGGCCGCGCACGATCAGCTTGTCGGCCACCAGCGAAAGCTTGATCTTGCTGTCGGGAAACATCTCATTGAGAACATCTTCCAGCAGCAGGTACTTTTCCTCTTCCTTCTTGATTTCGGCGGCGTCGGGGCGGACCTCGATGACGTAAGTGACGGGCTGCATGTTGGGGTCGTCGAACCAGAAGGTGACGTGCGTCGAGCCCTGGCTGCGGCCGATGATGGACAGCTCGCGTGGGGTGAACTGGACGATTTCGCAGATCGCTTCGTCAACGGTCGCCGTGCGATAGACGTCCTTTTGCGTACGCAAAAGGAGGCTGCGGCGGACCTGGACTTGCAGCGGCTTGTCGGACGGCCTGATGACTTCGAAGGGACTCCCCTCAGGGAGCACTGGCGCGGGCTGGGCTGCTTCGGCCCCAGGGGGTTCGGCTGTCGTCCGGCGCGGCGCCGGCTGCGCCTGGTTATACACGAGCAGTCCCCGCGGCATTGTCCCCTCGTGACGCTCCGGCGCCTGGGACGGCACTTCAGCCAATTCTGCCGGAGCTGCTTTCTCGGCCGGCACAATCGGCATGAGCGGCTGCGGTGGAACGGACCCCAGTTCATCTTCGGCTGGCGTTTCGGCGACTGCTTCGCTGGAAGCATCGCCGCCGATTCGTGATTCTTTGTCCGCCGCGGGCTCGGGCGCCGCAGTGGGCTCGGGAATGACGATAGCTTGCGAAGTTGCCTCAGGCTCGGAAGCCGCCTCGGGTTCGAGTTCGGCCGGGGCGGGAGGGTCGTCCGTGATCACTTCGGTCGCAGCTGCTTTTTGCACGCGCCGGATATCTTTCAGCCAAGGGCTGACGGGCCCTTTGGCTTCCTGATCATTAGAGGGAGACGGCGGAGGCGCCGCTTCCTCAGGTGCGAATAGTTTCGCGCGGCGTTTTTTCATTTCGGCGGCAGAGATGATGGGCGCCAAGTGCTCTTCCTCAGCGGGCAGAGCCTGATTGGACGGAGCCAGCGGTCTCGGCGTGATCGTGTGATTCTTCAGGGGTCGCGGCGTCACCGTCTCATTCGCAATTGGGAGCGGCACAGGACGAAGCGTGCGAGCGGGTTTGGACTGTGCCTCAGTTCCGG
Source organism: Pirellulaceae bacterium (assembly GCA_035649415.1). GTDB lineage: Bacteria > Planctomycetota > Planctomycetia > Pirellulales > Pirellulaceae > DATKDU01. The sequence goes on from DASRJP010000012.1 coordinate 9,919, forward strand.
CCCGCGGCGTGACGTGCGGGTTCTGCATGGCCTCTGCGGCGACGGGGCGAATCACCGCCGGCCGCAGGTTGCCGCTCGCGGCCGGCTCGGTCAGACTGCTGTTTGTCGCTGGCGGCTCGGGCGCAGAGGTAATTGCCGGCCGTGACTTTTCGGGGATTTTCTCGGTCAGCGGACGGACAGTCGCGGGGCGGGCTTTGGTCGCAAACGGATTGAGAATCGGTTGCGGCACTTCCTGCGCTGAGACAAGCCCGCCGAGGAGCAAGTTGGCGGAGCAAACACAACCGGCCGCCAGACGCTTCCACCGACGTAATGCCCGTGCGCGTGGCTTACGTGACGAGTCCATATCTTCCCCCCAAGGACGATCGCCCTGCAGTCCCCCCGCAAGATCGGCCGGCCTTAGGGATCGTATCGAGCGGAACGATCGGGGCAGTTGAGGGAAATTTTGACGAAGGTAACGATTCTGTCGCTCGTGACGATCGGGCGGAGATTACCGGCTGAGTGACAAGGTTTATCGCAGTTGGCGGCGTTAGAACCCGATTTATCGATAAAGTCATCCACCTATCCCGCAGCTTCAGCAGCAAGGGCGAACGCATGCACGACGAGTTCAGCAAGCGAAGCCGGACCGATCGCTGGAGCGTCCTGAATGTCGCACTGCGGAAGGCCGGGCTCCTGGCTGCGGTGCTAGCGTCGACAGGCGAGGTGCGCAGCATGGCGCAAGAGTCGCCGCCCGGCAGCAGTCCGCCCGCGCGGCGCTGGCTGCTAGACGAAAGACAGCAGCCGCGACATGCCCAGCGCGCAACGCATCGTGGTTTTGAGGTCTCGACGGGGCCAATCCACGCAGTGGCCACGACAAGCTTCAGCGATGCCCAAGTGGTCGCCGAACATGCGCTGGCGGGATGGAACGACATGGCCAAACTGGCCGACCACTTGACCAGCGTCCATCGGCAGGCAAATTTTGCCGCAGACTCCTTGCAAGTTACGATGGGTGCCGAGGCAGCGCGAGGTCGGGACCAGCCGATCACTTGGAGCTCGATTGGCCCGGCGACACAGATCTCGGTTCACGTCACACCCGGTCTGGCGCTGCCGGAAAATCAGCAGGGGCAGTTGCGGCAGGCGGCGGCGGTTGCCTTTTTGCACGCGGCCGAACTCGACCGTCAGTTGCCTGACTGGATCTGCCAGGGGCTGGCGGCATATGCCAGCAAATCGACGGCGAAAGAAGAGCCAGCCGTTGAATCGTCCGCCAGGGAGCCGGCAGCGTCGTCGCTGGCAGTCAACCGGCGAAGATTCCAGTCGGAAGAACCTCGCCAGCCCGCGGCCGATAGGGCCGACGCGGCGCAACTTGTCCAGTTCTTGATCGAGGGAAACGACGCCCGTCATGCGGGCGAATTCTTCGATTGCTTGCGCGATCAGCTGGCATCCTCGCCGACCAGGACGGACAGAGAATTTCAGCGGAAGAGCGCCCCCAATCTTGCCGTAGCCACAAATGACAACCAGCTCGATCGGCTGGTGACGACGCTGGCGACGGAGTTTGAGGAATGGAAAAAGGACCCGCAAATCGGCCAGCCCCAGTGGACCGCTGGCGAGGAGAGCGATGACGAGCTCAAACAGGGGCAGGAGGCAATGTTGTTTGTCCTCAAGCTCGCCGAACGCTTTTCCCTGGCCCAGTCGGCGGCCATTCGCACGCGGATCACCACTTTCGAGAAAGGAAAAGGATCAGCCGTGCTAACCGGCACGAGTGCCACGCGGCCGCCGCCACTACGAACGCTTCTGGAACGCATCACGGCCAGCGATCGAGGCTCGTGGGCCACGGTAGGACCCGACGGAGATTTGATCTGGAGTGCCGACGAGGAGAAGCTGCGAGAACTTCTGGGAGTTGAAGACAACCGTTACGAGCACGTGTGGGAAAACGACCGCTGGGTGCTTGCCTCCCGGCTGGCCGATGGGCGGCAGCTTTTGGGATGGCTCGAGCCCAATGCGGATCGTGCCCAGCGGCCGCTGGCAAAGTTTTCGGTCAAGTCGAAAGAGTCATCCGAGCCTCGCCACCAGCCAGTCGGCCAGCGGCGGGCTCAACCGGTCGAGCCACACCAGCAGTTTTCCGGCAGCCGATAGGATAATCTCACGCTTTCCGCTGCGCATGGCGCGGACAACCTGGCGAGCTACGGCATCGCTCGTCATGGCGTTCGTCTTGCCTTCGCGAGTGCCCGGATCGCCAGTGGCCTGCTGAAAGAACTCGCTGGCCGTCGTGCTGGGACTGACCAGCAGCACGTCGATGCCGTCCTTGGCGAGCTCGACGCGGAGCGAGTCGCTAAAGCCGTGCATGGCAAACTTGCTCGCACAGTATTCGCTCTTTCCCGGAACGGCACGATGGCCCAGAACAGAACCCACGTTGACAATCAGCGGCCTGGTTCCCGCGCGCAATAGCGGCAGGGACTCGCGAATGAAGGCCAGCGGGGCGAAGAAATTGACTTCGAAGATGCGGCGCGCTTCTTCGTCCGTTCCGGCGGCGAATGGTCGAATCAGACCGATTCCCGCATTGTTCACCAGCACGTCCAGCCCGCCGAACTCGCGCTGGCAAGTATCCAGCACTTGCCGGCGGTCTGCCGCAGCGGTCACGTCGCCGGCCGTGCAGCGAAGCGGCTTGCCGCTGCCGACTTCTTCAGCAAGCTCGGCCAATCGCTCCGGCCGCCGCGCCATGGCAACGACGCGAGCGTTGTGAGCGAGTAATTCCTTCACCAGCGATCGCCCAATGCCGCTGGAAGCGCCGGTCACCAGCACTCGCAGGTCGGCAAGGGAGCGCCGCGCCATGGATCAGGCCACGTCCTCGATGGCCGAGGGGACATCACTGGGCACGTCGTCGCGGCGTGCGGTGTGCGGCATCGGCGCGTGTGGCCGGACTGTCGTGCCGCTTTCATGGATCGGCCCCACGTGCCGCGCCGGCATTCGCACGTGGACGACCACGCGATGATCGTAAAAGTGACGCGAGAGCACCTCCCCGTGGGCCGCCAGGTACGCCAGCAGCCGCCCGTTGCCGACGCCGGTCTCGACATCCAGGTCGAGAAACGAACGGCTGAGCGCCTCGCTGACCGCTTTGTGAAGCTGTTCGAAGCCCTGTTGCCGGCGAGCGCTGATCGCCACAGCATTGGGATAGCGATTCAGAATCGCGTGGAGGTCTCCCGGATCGCGAAGTCGATCGATCTTGTTGAGCACGAGCAGCGTGTGCTTCTCTTCCATGCCGATTTCCTTGAGCACCGCATAGACGGCGCTGATCTGCTCGAGCACGGCCGGATTCGACGCGTCGGCGACGTGCAACAGCAGATCCGCCTGGCGGGCCTCTTCCAGCGTCGCTTTGAAGCTGGCGATCAGCCCGTGCGGCAGGTCGCGGATGAAGCCCACCGTATCCGACAAGAGCACCGGTCCCCAGCTCGGCAGTTGCCAGCGCCGCGTGCGGGTGTCGAGCGTGGCGAACAGCTTGTCCTCCGCCAGGACGCCGGCATCGGTGAGCGCGTTCATGAGCGTGCTCTTGCCGGCATTCGTGTAGCCAATCAGCGATACGGTCAGCCGGTCCTTGCGCGAGGCAACCAGCCGCTCCTTGCGTTTTTCGATCTCTTTGATCTCCGTGCGCAGCTCGTGGATCCGCTTTTCGACCAGCCGGCGGTCTTCTTCAAGCTGCTTTTCACCCGGGCCGCGCATGCCGATGCCCATTTTGATGCGCGACAGGTGGGTCCACATCCGCTTAAGCCGCGGCAGCGAGTATTCAAGCTGGGCCAACTCGACTGCCAGGCTGGCTTCGTACGTCCTGGCATTGGTGGCAAAGATGTCGAGGATCAGCTCGGTGCGGTCGAGAACCTTGACGCCGAGCGCTTTTTCCAAATTGCGAATTTGTCCCGGATTGAGATCGTTGTCGAAGATGACGACGTCCGCATCGTGATGCCCGACGAGAGCCTTCAGCTCTTCCACCTTCCCCTTTCCGAGGTACGTGGTTACGTCGGGCGATTCGCGCCGCTGGGTAAGCCCGCTGGCGACTTTGGCGCCGGCTGTCTTGGCAAGGCCAGTAATCTCGTCGAGAGGATCGTCCCCTTCGACATTGCCGGGCAACAGCACCCGCACGACGATCGCCTTTTCACTGACGACGCTTTGAAATCGTTCTCTTTCTGCCACTTGTTGAGAGACGCTCCGGGGTGAACGAGATTTGGTTGGTGTAGTAGCAAACGCAATGCCGGGGTTCAATTCGAGCCTCCTCAAGTGTACTTTACGGCGGCCTGGGTTTGTCCAGTGCCGATCGCCAGGCGGCGTGTAGCGGCCGCTGGATTTCGAGGTCTTGCTCCCGGCTGCGAAGCAGGATCTGTCTTGCCTCTGACGCCAGCCCGCCCAAAAAGGCTTGCTCTTTGAGGGGCGACCCGCTGGACACCTGGCCGGCGGCCACGATATCGGCCCAGTAAAACAGGCGGTCTCCTGCGTCAAACCGGGCAAAGACGCGGCAATCGAGCCACGCCAGACAGTCGCGCAATACGGGCGCTCCTGTGACGGCAGGTGCAAATTCCAGACCTGTCATTTTGTCACGCTGGCGGCCGGAGTCTTTTGCAAAATCTAATGCCAAGGACGCCTGATCGCTTCTCAGCAAGTGGGCGACAAACGCATGACTCTCCTCGATGAGTTCGGCGGTGAAATGATTGGGGGCAATGCTGGCCAGCAGCACCGGTTGCTGACGGTCGATCGAAGCCGGCGCGACCCAGGTGGCGGTCAGGCCGCCCTGATTGCCAGCGGCGGCGGAAGTGACAATCCAGACCTCGCGGTCGATCAACCGTAGGACCGAGTCGATCTGGTCGAGGTTCGGGTCTTCCATCGAGATTAATTGAATATGCTGGTCAGGCCGCCATCTCCCACGGCCCGCTGCAATCAGCGATTTTTCTCCGACCCACCGCGCCCATCTTGGTTGAGATCCAGGGGCCCGCCGTCCCAAATCTGGTACGAGTCGTCGGCAGCGTCGCGGGCGCCGGTAATCGGAGGCAGCTCGCCAACCACTTTTTCCTGGTAGCGCACCTCGATCTCCCAGCGAGTCATTCGGCCAACGGCAAACGTCCACTTGGGGTCGCCTGTCGCAGTCTCGAGCACCAGTATCAGCTCCGGGTCAGTGCCTTCGACGAAGGCAAACAGGGCCCCGTCGAGAATCTTGCCCTTGGCGCTTTCGTAACGGTAAAGAGGCTGGGAGAGCTGACGCAGCTCGTATCGATTCTTATCCGACTGGACCGATACGTGAAACCTGGCAGCCAGCTCGTGCAATTGGCGGCGACGCTGCGCGGCTGTGGGTGCGGGGGCCGGCGCGTCCGGCACGGCGCGCCAAGTGACTCCCGGTTTCTCCGTGCGCCAAACGTGGGCGCCGTCGCGGACCGCCTCCAATCGGTCTTCCGAGAGGGACAGCAGCTCGTAGGCGCGCCGCAAATCCTTTCTGGCGTCGCGATACGACATCACCGTGGCAATCAGTTGCGGTCGCTCCTTGCTCAACAGGACGAAAACCGCTGCATCGTCCACGTTGCGAATCGGATTGCTCCACCGCAGCACCGGCTCGCGGCTTAGCGACAACTTTTTAGCCGGCTCGACCGCGATTGAAAACTCAAGCTCCGAAATGTCGGACAGCATTCGCTGGAGCGATGCATGATTGCTCCTGGACGGTTTGTCATCCGGCGAATTCTGCCCCAGCGTGGACAGCAGCAACAGCGGCAGAAGTGCAGCAGACATAATCGGCTACCAGGGGCGCTTTCAACGTAAGACACGGGGCGTGGCCAGTCAACTTTCAGCAGCAAGCGGATCGATCCGAGCCGCGGCCTACTTCCTGTATTTCCAGTGCCGCGGCTTGCCTTCGGCCAGCCACTCGATTGTGGTGACAAGCCTCTTTTGTCGGGTGGACTCCTGTTTGGCCTCGGTGATCCACTCGACGTATTCCCGCTGGTGGCTGGGGCTGAAACCGTCGAATGTGGTTTGGGCTTTCTTGTTCTTCTTGAGGGCCGCCAGCAGATCGCTGGGTACCGTCACCGGTTTGGCTGCCTTCTTCCTTTTCGCAGGTACTTTGATCCCCTCTTCGTTCAGCCGCACCGCCTCGCGAATGTACGCCAGCAGCGTTCCGTCGGCCGGCAGGTCATCCACACTCGTCACCCTCTTTGCCGCCATCGTTGTGTTGCGAACGCCTTCCAGCAGCCCTTCCGGATCGTTCATCAAGCTCGCCTTCCAAAATCCGAAGCTGACGTGCTGCTTGAAGGCAGCCATGCTGCCGACGATCCCTTTGTATTCGAAGTGGGGGAAGTTCCACTTCATCGTCTCGCTGAGCTGCGGGCAGGCTTTGTGGAACAGCGCGCGCAGTTTCTTCAAGATTGGTTTCGCAAAGTCGGCCGACTTGGCGATATAGGCGTCTACGGCGGGGGATTTGG
>DASRJP010000013.1:0-2160 GCA_035649415.1 Pirellulaceae bacterium
GTGGCGCTGGTGATCGCGCAGAAGCTCGGCGGCCCCTCGGCCACCGTGCAGGATTTGCTGACCAAGATCGGCGCTGAGCCGGTGAAGGTGGAAATCCTCAAGGCTTCCTACGGCGCCGGGTCACAGCAGAAGGACGTGACCGAAACGGTGGCGCAGCGCGTGGGCACTTCGCCGCTGATTTCGCTCCCCAAGCCGACCTATAACGAGAGCTTCGGCGGCGATCCTGCGCCGAACACCAAGAAGGTGCTGCACGTGCAGTACAAGATCAACGGCAAATCGGGCGAGGCCACGTTCGACGAGAACGCGGTCGTCATTCTGCCGCTGCCGAAATAGCTATGAGTGCTTTGCCGCGGATTGCCGTGCTGTGGGCCGCGTGTCTGGCGGGACTTGGGTTATCGCCGGTGGCATCCGCCGCCGACGCGGCCAAAAAACCAAACATCCTGATCGTCATGACCGACGATCAGGGGCTCGGAGATTTCTCGTTCACCGGCAACCCGGTCCTCAAGACTCCGAACCTCGACGCCTTCGCCCGGCAGTCGGTGCGGCTGACCGACTTTCACGTCTGCCCGATGTGCAGCCCCACTCGCGGGCAGCTTTTGACGGGGCTGGCGGCGCTGCGTAACGGGGCGACCTCCGTCACCGCCGGCCGCACCTTTCTCCGCTCCGGACTGCCGACGATGCCCGAGCTGTTCGCCCAGGCCGGCTATGCCACCGGGATTTTCGGCAAGTGGCATCTCGGGGATTCGTACCCGCACCGTCCGATCGACAAGGGCTTTCGCGAAAGCGTCTATCACCTCGGCTGGGGCCAGCTTCAGTCCACTCCGGAATTCGACTGGCCGCTGATCGACGGCCGTTACTTTCATAACGGCCAGCAGCAGCGGTTCAAGGGCCACTGCACCGACCATTGGTTCGACTCGGCGATGGCCTGGATGAAGGAATGCCGGGCGAAGAACCAGCCGTTTCTCTGCTATCTGCCGACCAACGCGCCGCACGGTCCGCACGTTGAGCTGGATGAATATGTCGATCCGTACCGGGGCCGCGGGCCGGCGGCATTCTTCGGCATGATCGCCCACGTGGACAAGCGGTTTGGGGACCTCGCGCGGTTTTTGACGGATGAAAAACTTGCCGACGACACGATCGTCATCTTCATGACCGACAACGGCGGCACATCTGGCGTCGCCACGTTCAATGCCGGGCTAAGGGCCGGCAAGACGACTTACTATGACGGCGGCCACCGCGTCCCGTGTTGGATTCGTTGGCCCGCTGGCAACCTCGGCGCGGCGCGCGACATCGACGTCCCGACTCAAAATACGGATCTGTTGCCGACGCTGTGCGACCTGTGCGGCATTACGCCGCCGAAGCGCAGCGCGGAAGACGAGCCCTACTGCGGAACGAGTCTGGCAGCGCTGCTGCGGGGTAGCGAGAAAGCGCTCACGAATCGCAAATTCGTCGTGCAGTACGGGCAAATCCCCAAGAAGTTCGAGGCCTGCGTCATCTGGGGAAAGTGGCGGCTGGTGAAAGGTGAAGAGCTGTACGACATCCAGGCCGACCGGGCGCAGAAGAACAATCTGGCCGACGGCCAGCCTGACGTCGTCAAGTCGATGCGCGACTATTACGAGCAGTGGTGGAAAGGCCTGGAGCCGATGCTCGGCGACTTCGTTCCGATCAGCATCGGCGCCGCGCAGCAGCCGGTGGTCGAGCTGACCAGCGGCGATTGGGAAGGGATCTACGCCGACAACAGCGGCTACGTTCGCGAGGCGGTCGGCGGCCCGACCGGCGGCCACTGGCACATTCTGGTCGAGGAGGCCGGCGATTACGAATTCACCCTCCGCCGCTGGCCGGAGCAGACCAAGGTCGCGCTGGGGGACAAATACGAGCCGTCGGCCAGGTCGCCCGGTGCCAAGGCCAAGGTGCAGACCGTCGGCTTCCCCACCATCGCCCGCGCTCAGCTCGAAATTGCCGGCCACCGCGCAGCGGCTGACGCCAAGCCCAAAGACATGGGCGCGACCATCCGCATGGCGAATCTCCCCGCGGGCAAGACCAGGCTCAAAGCCTGGTTCAGCGATTCGGGTGGCAAAGACTTGTGCGGCGCGTTCTTCGTGACGGTGGTGCGGAAGAAGTAGCGGCCCAGCGTTGGCGCTTGCAACGGGCGCTGTTAGC
>DASRJP010000014.1:0-15984 GCA_035649415.1 Pirellulaceae bacterium
CAAATGGGTTCGCACAAGCCCCGCAGGGGCGACACCGAATGTGCGATCAATCGTGCCGTCCCTTCGGGGCTTGGAATCAAAAGTTAGTTGGCCGCGATTCCCGGCCCTGACGGACCGGGCTATTGCCTGTCGGCCCTTCGGGCCTGCAGACTCTCAGACGCAGGAGCCTCGGGGACCTTTCGTCCCAGGCGGGAGCCTGGGACGGAGTTGGTGTTTTCGCAGCCAATCTGGCGCGGAAATTGCACATCTGTACACATTTTGCCAGAGGCTGCCAAAATGAACAGACATATACATAGTGCGATTCGTGGCCGATCGGCATCCGGTCCCGCGAACCCGGAACTCGGAAGTTGGAAAACGGTTCACGACGTGGTTCCGGTTATGGCGAGTCCCGTTCCCTTAACCGCCGCAAGCGACTCGGCGCGAGGCGACTCAAAAACCGACTCACCCAGTGACTCGGCCGGGGGAATTTCCCCCTCGAAGGAGGCGCTGCTTTTTGGCTCGTCGAAATTCGGTGCAATCATGATCTATACAATAGTTTACTTAACAACAGATACCCCCCTCGCGGCGTTGCCTGCCCGTGGCGCAGACGCGGCTGAACACCCCCCCGCTCACCCGACTCATCGGCCGCGGCGCGAATCAGGGCCAAGGGAAAAAGAATGACCAATGACCAAGCACCAATGACCAATGACCAATGAACTGGACCACTCACCCCTCACAATCCCCCTCGCTAAAATGCCCTCCGTGCGGCAAGCCGCTGCCAGGTTGGCAAGCTAGAAGCCTGCTCACGCACATGGCCACTCGCGGAGCGAGTGGCCTACTAAGGAGCGAAACGTGAACCGTCGCCAATTGCTTGTGACTAGTGCCGCCGGCGCTGCCGGCCTGGCTGCTGGGCGCTGGCCCGCGGGCGCGAGTGCCGCCGAGGAGCCGCCGGTGGCCGCCAGGAAAGGCAATCCGATTGCCGTCAGCACCTACTCCTTCTGGCAATTCCGCCACGAGGAGCTGCGCGACATCGAGAAGTGCATCGACCTGGCCGCCGAGTGGGGCTTTGACGGCGTGGAAATCCTGCATCGGCAGATGACCAGCGAAGAGCCGGGCTATTTGCAGCGGCTCAAGCGGCGGGCCTTCGTGCACGGCATGTCCCTCTGCGGCTTTTCCACGCACCAGGGATTTCTCTCGCCGGACGAGGAGCAGCGGCAGAAAAATATCGACCACACGATCCGCGGCATTGAGCTGGCCTACGCGATGGGCATCCCCACGATGCGGGTCAACACGGGCACGTGGGGAACGCGCAAGGATTTCGACGACCTGATGGCTCACCGCGGCATCGAGGAGCCCAAGCCGGGCTACACCGACGAGGACGGCTTCAAATGGGTCATCGACAGCTACGAAAAGATCCTGCCGACGGCTGAGAAGTGCGGCGTGCTATTGGGCCTGGAAAACCACTGGGGACTCGGTCGCACGCCGGAGGGGGTGCTGCGGGTTGTCGAGGCGATCAAGTCGCCGTGGTTTCAGGTGACTGCCGACACGGGAAATTTTCTCGAGGATCCTTACGACCGCCTCGCGCTGCTGGCGCCCAAGACGATCCTGCTCCAAACCAAGACCTACTACGGCGGCGGTTTGTGGTATTCCCTCGACCTCGATTACCCACGAATCTCCAAGATTTTCCGCGACGTGAAGTACGGCGGCTGGGTGTCGCTGGAGTTCGAAGGGAAAGACGATCCGCTCAAGGCGATTCCTCAGAGCCTGGCGCTGTTTCGTGAGGCGTTTGGGGCATAGCGTTTGCAAAGCTTCGAATCGTAGCTAGTTTCGCGGCCGACAAACAATGGAAAAGCATCCGTGACCGAACCAACAACCAACTCGACTGAGCCGATCGCTGCGGATTCGTTGCCAGCAGCGCTCGTGAGACACGGCATCGAATTGCCGGCGGCCCAGGTCGAGCTGCTCGATCGTTATGCGCGGCTGCTATGGGAGTGGAACGAGAAGCTCAACCTGACGAGGCACACAGACTACGAAAAATTCGTCAGCCGCGACGTGGTCGATTCGCTGGCGCTGGCCCGGCTGCTGCACGCCGGTGAAACAGTGCTCGATGTCGGCTCTGGCGGAGGCGTCCCGGGCCTGGTGCTCGCCATTTTGCGGCCCGAATTGAAAGTGCACCTGGCGGAAGCGACGGGAAAGAAAGCCCGCGTTTTGGAGAGCATGGTTCAAGAGCTGGGTTTGACCGCGCAGGTCTTTTCCACGCGGGCGGAGAAGCAGCTTGCGCAGCGGCGGTACGACGCCGTGGTAGTGCGGGCGGTTGGGCCGCTGGCGGAGCTGCTCACGTGGTTTAAGCCATTGTGGCCGTCGATCGGCCGGCTGCTGATCGTCAAAGGTCCCAAGTGGGTGGAGGAGCGGGGACAGGCTCGGCATTTGGGACTGCTCCAGGGCCTTGAGCTGCGCAAGGCGGCGGAATATCCACTGCCGGGGACGACGTCGGACAGTGTCGTCCTGAAAATCTGGCCAGAAGGAGTGCCCGAAAAATAGTCGGTATTGACGGCACAACCGGCCCTTTCCGGAAAAGCCTTTTGACACACCTCGCTTTCTGACCTAGATAACCTTTGAGACTTGTTATGCCGTTTTCGCGGCACTCACTCGAATCCGACTTTCGCCCGGCGGTCCTATCAATCGCCGATCCACGAGGGGTTAGGATTCGCCCACAGCAAGACTGGCGGCGCCGGCCGCGGCCACTGGGCCGCCGTCTCGCCGACAGGAGCGACATGAGCATCCTTTTGCTCGATTCAACTCCTTCTGGCGTGCCGATCGCGAAACCCGCGGTCGGCAGCCAGCGGGAGCGAATCCTGCGCGGCGTGCATTCCGCCTTGTCGCTGTATCAGCCGACGCTCAAGCATCTGGAGCGGCGCAGCGAACCGCGGTTTCCGTACCCGTATCCCTTTCACCTCACACCGCTGTCCGACACGGGCGTCATTCTCGTGGAAGCGACGCTGTCGGTGATCGGCCGGCACCTTTCCGAACATGGCCTGGACTTCTACCATCGCGAGCCATTGCCGTATCGCCGAGCCATCGCCACACTGCCCGCGATGGCTGATGAGTGGGTGGGCATGGTCATTGAGCTGACCCGCACGCGGCTGAGCAGTCTGGGCTGGTATGACTACGGCTCCCGGATTATCGGTCTGGTCGAGCCGGCGCCGATGGCCGACGTGGCGTAACGGGATCGATGGACCGTTCGTCGGCCGGGAATGGTCGGAACCGTCCGCCGCCGCCGTCGAGCCGCACGTCGAAGCTGCTGAGCTCGTTTCGGCGCACGTCTTGCACCAGCAGCGAGACGTCGCCCCGCCTGCCAGCTTGGCGCTGTAGTTCGTAGCCCAGCGGATACAAGTAGTCGCCCACATACCCGACCTGGTAGCCGCCCACGGTGACGATCCGGTCCCCGCGCTCCAGTCCGCGACGATCCGCCGCAGAACCGCGCTCGACGCGTGTAATCACTACGCCCGTGTCGGTGTTGTAGACCCAGACCCCCAGCTTCCAGTCGCCGCGCGGAGGTGCGATCCGCGGGGAAGCGTCCTGGCTCCGGGCTTGTGTCGTTGCATCCGGCAAACCCTCCTCCGTTCCCTGCTGCTGGCTGTCTCGGTCGCTCTCCGCCGCCCGGCGGGGAATTCCACCTTCCCGTGGGCTTCTCCCGGCGGACTCGCGATCCCGATCCTGTCCCAGCAGGTCGGGCGCCCGAGTCAACGCCAGCGCGATTGTCAGCGCTCCATAAACCAGTAGGATGCCACGTCCAAAACACGATTTTTCATTCGGTAGCATTGTCCGTTCTCCAGTGCGAGGATTGGGCCAAATCGCTTCTCCAATTTTAAGCATCCCACCGTTCCGGACAGCTTCCGCGTGCGCGTGAATTCTGGCGTTTGATCTGTTACATTCATGACTGCCAATGCGTACGATCTTAGTCGCCTTTCCAGGAGTTGGTCCATGTCCGTCCCTCTCCATCGCCGCGAATTCCTTCAGACATCGGCCGCCGGCCTGACCGCGACCATTGCCACGACGCAGCTACTGGCGGACGAAGCCGCGCCAGCGGCGACAAAGTCGGCCAATGACAAAATCGTGGTGGCCGTCATGGGTGTCAACGGTCGCGGCAGTGCCTTGGCCCAGGCGTTTCAGTCACAGCCGAACGTCGAGATCGGCTACATCTGCGACGTCGATGAGCGGGCCATTGCCAAGGTCGCCAAGCCGATCGCGGACCGGCAGGGACGAGAGGCAAAAGGGATCAAGGACTTTCGCCAGGCGCTTGACGACAAATCGATCGACGTGCTGGTTTGCGCCGCGCCGAACCACTGGCACGCGCCGGCGACGATCCTGGGCTGCTCCGCAGGGAAGCACGTGTATGTCGAAAAGCCGTGCAGCCACAACGCACGCGAGGGAGAGTTGGCCGTGGCCGCGGCCCGCAAGAACAACTGCGTCGTGCAAATGGGCTCGCAGCGCCGCAGCCGGCCGGGGATCGTCGAAGGGATCCAGCGGCTGCACAAGGGGGACCTGGGCCGCGTGCTTTATGCTCGCACCTGGTACAACAATCGCCGCCCGGAAATCGGCCGCGGCAAGGAGACCAGCGTCCCGTCATGGCTGGACTGGTCGCTGTGGCAGGGACCGGCCCCGGAAAAACCGTACCTCGACAACATCGTCCACTACAACTGGCATTGGCGCTGGCACTGGGGCAACGGCGAACTGGGCAACAATGGCATTCACGCCCTGGACGTCGCCCGCTGGGGACTCGGCGTTGAGTATCCGACGACCATCGTTTCCACCGGCGCGCGGGCCCGTTATAGCGACGATCAAGAAACGCCCGACACACACGTAGCAACGTACACGTTCGCCGGCAAGGAAGGCGAGCCGACAAAGACCATTTCCTGGGAAGGTCTCAGTTGGTCACCGTATGGACCGGAGGGGTCTGGCTTCGGCGTTTCGTTTCACGCTGAACAGGGAACGATGATGATCGAGGAGGATGGCTACAAGATCTTCGACGAGAAGAACAAGGTTGCTGAGGAAATCAAAGGCAAAGGTGGCGACGGCCACCACTTCGCCAACTTCCTGGATTGCATCCGCACGGGGAAGCGACCCAATGCCGACATCGAGGAAGGGCACAAAAGCACGTTGCTATGCCACCTGGGAAACATCGCCTGGAAGCTCGCCCAGCACGGGGAATCGGTGGTGGTCGATCCGCAGGCCAAGGCCAAGGACGACCCGCACCGCATCTCACCCATTTATCCCAAAGCGGAGCCGATGTGGGGCCGCGAATACCGCAAGGGTTGGGAGCCAGTGGTGTAGCAACAAGTAGCAGGCACACTCCGTGTGCCGTTCGGCAGCAGACGGCACACGGAGTGTGCCTGCTACTCATTGGCGGGCCGTGAACATCATGATGAACCAAATAAACGGCACCTACCGCTGCCTGTCTGCCGTGATCGACGGCAAACCGCTCGACGCATCGATCGTGGAGCAGTTGCAGCTCACGCTCGGCGGCGAACTCTATCGCACAGCCAAGGGACCGCAGACGTTGTTCGAGGGGCGATTTCGGATCGACACCGCCGCAGAGCCCTGGCGGATCGACATCACCGCGATTGACGGCCCCTTTGCCGGCAGATCGGCCGAGGGGCTGGTGCAGGCGGACGGCGACAGGTTAACTTTGTGCCACACCATGCCGGGCCAACCGCGGCCGAGCGAGTTTGCCAGTCCGGAGAAGAGCGGCGCGCAGCTCGTCGTGTGGCAGCGTATGGACAATAAGTAGTAGGCACACTCCGTGTGCCGTTGAATTTGGTTTACTTTTGCAAAATCCCATGACCTCACCCCTGCTGCAATTGTTTCCCTTACGACTCGTCGCAGTGGCCATCGTCGTCTTGGCATTGCGCCATTCCCATGCCGCTGAATTTGACCAGGAAAAGCTCGCTCAAATCGCCAAGCGGATGCAGAAGTTCGTCGATGAGCCCGGACCGCAACAAGTGGCGGGCATGGTCATCGTCGTCGGCAGCTCTCAGGGGATCGCTCTCCACGAAGCGCTGGGCCAGCAAAGCCTGGAAACGAAACAGCCGATGCCCAAGGATGCCCTGTTTCGCATCGCTTCGATGACCAAACCGATCACGGCGGTCGCCATCATGATGCTCGAGCAGGAAGGCAGACTGTCAGTCGATGACCCGGTCGAAAAACACCTGCCGGAATTCAAGGGGCAGATGCTAGTTGAGCAGCGCGACGGAGAGCGAGTCGTGCTGAAAAAGCCATCGCGGCCGATCACCATCCGCGACTTGCTCACGCACACTTCGGGAATGCCGGGAGGCTATCCGCCGGGTGTTTCGGAAATGTACTTCGACCGCAAATACAACCTGGCGGAGGCGGTGGCGATGATTTCGCAGCGTCCGCTCGATTTCGAGCCGGGGAGCAAGTGGTCCTACTGCAATACGGGAATCGACACTCTGGGGCGGATCATCGAGGTCTGTTCAGAGCAGACGTACGAGGCATTCCTGCAAAAGCGGATCTTCCTCCCGCTGAGCATGAAGGACACCGCGTTCCACCCCAGCGAGCAGCAAATGCAGCGGCTGGCCGAGTTGTATGCCGTCAAGGACGACAAGCTCGCCGCCGCCGGCTGGGTGCTGATCGGCGATCCGCACGGCGCCCGTCATCCCATTCCCGCCGGAGGTCTCTTTTCCACCGGCGGTGATCTGGCAAAGCTCTATCAGGTGATGCTTCGCGGCGGCACGCTCGGCAATGTTCGCTTTGTCTCGGAGAAGGGGATGAAAGAAATGACGTCGCTGCAAACAGGGGACCTCCAGTGCGGTTTCACACCGGGCATGGGCTTTGGCTTCGGCTGGGCCGTGGTGAAAGAGCCGCAAGACGTGCACGCCATGATGTCCCAGGGGACCTACGGCCATGGCGGAGCGTTTGGCACGCAGGCGTGGCTCGATCCAGAGAAGGACTTGTTCGTCATCCTGCTCATCCAGCGGACGGGGATGCCAAATTCGGATGCGTCGGAACTGCGGCGCGAGTTGCAGGCCACAGCCGTCGAGGCGATCAAGAACTAAGCAGCAGGCACACCCCGTGTGCCGCCCCTGTCCATCATTCACGGCACGCGGAGTGTGCCTACTACTTTTTGGCCATGCTGATTGGATACGTGAGCGACGAGCGGTACATCGCGCTTACCAGCGTCGATGTCGAACTGGTCGGGACGCAGGACCCAGTGGCTGTCCGCTCGACGGCCTCCGGCGCAATCCATGCCGATGTGACGCCCGGGCAATATCAAGTCACGATCGCCAAGGACGGGTACGGTGCTAAGAAGACCACGATCACTGTCGGCGCCGGGAAGCCGCATCAGTTTCGCCTGCTGACCGATGGCCTGCTCGGCTATGCCTGGCCGAAGTGGGTGCAGAGCGGCCAGAAATCGGAATTCCGTGTGCACAGCGATGAGGCCTACAAGCTGTCGCTGTGGCGCTACGGCTGGAAGAAGGAGCTCGTGCGGAAGATTGGCTGGTTCGACGAACACGGACCGCGGGCGACTGTTCAGATCACGCCCGACGGCGATTACACGCAGACCGGCGTAATGTGGAACAAGTTCGGCTACGTCAATCCGCACCACAAGCAGTACCTCGCGGCCCCGGAGCGCACCGGCCTGTACTACTTCCACGCCAAAGGGCAGTCCGGGAGGTTCTTCTCCTTCCCGTGGATCGTGGCGCCGAAAACGCCGCAGGCGAAAATCGCTGTTCTGGCGTCGAACGTCACCTGGAACGCGTACAACAACTTCGGTGGGCGCAGCAACTACATCCATCCGGACCAGCTGCCGGAAACGCCCACTTGCAACGCGCGGCTGGAGCTGAAGCGCTACACCGATCCGAACTACGTCAACTACGATGCGACCGAATACCGGCCGCTGTCGTTCGACCGCCCTGAGCCGATCTGCCACGTCCCGGAGCACGTGCAGGTGACCGATCCGATCGAAGGGCGAGCCGCATGCCACATTGCGCCGGCGGAGTGGCGACTATTGGCTTGGCTGGAGCGCGAAGGCTTCGCCTACGACTATTGGGCCGAGACGCAGCTTCACTTCGGCCAGCTCGACTTGGGCGCCTACCGCACGCTCGTCATCAGCACGCACCCCGAGTACTGGTCTCGCCAGATGTACGACAAGGTCAAGGCGTGGGTCTTCGAGCGCGGCGGCCGGCTCGTCTACCTCGGCGGCAATGGACTGAACTGCGACGTCGAGTTCATCGATGAGCAGACCTGCATTTACCAGAATGACGACGAGCGGAAGCTGCGCGTGCCCGGCACTCATTACGAGACCCGCTTCCACCTGCGGCACGAGTCCGAGGCGGCGCTCCTGGGCGTGCGTTACGACGACCGGGCGATCATGACGGCCGCGCCATACCGCGTCGTCGATGCCAGCCACTGGGTGTTTGCGGGGACCGGTATGAAAGAAGGGGACGTTTTCGGCCGCGAATCGCTCCACGAGCGGATTCCGGGCGGCGCTTCGGGGCACGAGACCGACAAGATGTCCAAAAGCTCGCCGACGGGGACGCGGCTATTGGCCAAGGGGTTGAATCCCGATGAGGGCGGCGCCGACATGACGATTCACGAGACGCCCGGCGGCGGCGCCGTGTTCGCTGCCGGTTCGATCACCTGGCCGGCGTCGATCCTCGTGGACGAGGCGGTTTCGCAAATCACAGCCACCGTCCTGCGCCACTTCTCCGATTAGAGAGCGAGGCGGGCGTGAAGATTCAGGCCATCGAAACCTACCCCGTCCGCATTCCGCTCAAGCCCGAATGCCGCATGGTCTCGGCGCTGGGGCGGCACGACGAATCGCAGTTCGTCCTGGTGCGGCTGCTCGCCGACGTGGGAGTGGAGGGGGCGGGCGAGGCGACCGCGACCGTCCGCTGGAGCGGGGAAACGGTGTGGGGCGTGCAGGCGCTCATTGACCGAGTCCTGACGCCCGCCCTAATCGGCATGGAGCTCGATCAGCACCGCGCCGATGAATGCATTACCGCGGTAGCCGCGCGGATGGATCAGCTTGCCATTCACAACTGGTTCGCCAAATCGGCGATCGAGATGGCTTGCTGGGACGCGCTGGGTAAAGCGGCCGGCAAGCCGGTCTACGAGCTGCTCGGCGGCGCCTGCCGGCCGCTGTCGATCAAGGGCCGGTTCTCGATCGGAGCCTACGATCCGCCCCGCGCGGCGGCGCGGGCCGCAGAGCTGGCGGCGATCGGCTTTGACACGCTGAAGGTGAAAGTGGGCGGCACGGCCGAAACCGACATTGCCCGCGTGCGCGCCGTGCGGCAGGCGATTGGACCGCAGCGGAAGCTGGTCATCGACGCCAACTGCGGCTGGGACGTCAATACGGCCATCCGCTGCGTGAAAGAACTGTGCGACTGTGATCTGCTGCTGGTCGAGCAGCCGACGCCCGACGGCGACTATGCTGCCATTGCCCGCGTCCGGCGCGAGACCGGGGCCCGCGTGATGGCCGACGACATGTGCTTCAATCTCGTGCACGCCCAGGAGCTGGTCCGCCACCAGGCGTGCGACGTAATCAGCGTTTATCCCGGCAAGAACGGGGGCATTGCCAAATCGCGCGCCATCGCGCGGTTCTGCGAGAGTCACGGCGTGGCAACCTCGATCGGTTCCAACCTCGAGTTCGACGTGGCCACTGCGGCCATGGGGCACCTCATCGTCGCCACGCCGAACTTGCAGATCGAGCAGTTTCCTGGTGACATCTACGGCCCGGCCTACTATGAATTCCGCATCGTTAAGGAGCCGCTGGCAATTCGGGGACCGTATACCACGATCACCGCGCAGCCGGGGTTGGGGGTCGATGTGGACTGGGAGCTCGTGAGGGAGAATTGCTGCGCGTAGTGCGGAATTTGGTCCGTCGGCCACAGGAACTGCGTGAATTCCGTTCTACCCGCCGCCGAATGCCGGCAGGAAGTGCAGCTCGCTGGCCGGCTTCAGCGGCGTTCTCAAGCTGCGCGTGGTCATGGTCTGATCGACCGACGCTTGCAGTCCGGGGACCAACTCGTCGTCCTTGCAGAGCCGGGCTTTGATTCCAGGGAATTGCGCCTCCAGCGCATCGATCGCCTGACGGACCGATTGGGCCTCCACGGTGACTTGTGCGATGCCGCCGGTTACGTCGCGCAATTGCGGCGGAATAAAAACATTCGGCATTTCAAGTGCTTCGCAACGGCACACGAAAATGGAGACAGCTTGCTTGCTAAGTTACTCCGCCTTGCGGGGCTGCGGCCGCGGGGACTTTGTTCGCTCAGGCGCCCGACCGCCGAAGCCCAGTTCCTCCAGCGATGGCACTTTGCCGCCGACAACGTCGACGATAGCCTGGAGCACTTTCGGGGCATCGGCCTGAATGCTCGGCTGCACCAAAGCGAAATTGGCCGTGACCTTTCCCTCTTTGGCGATCAGGATTGTCATGGTGACCTTACGATTGAGCCCGTACTCGCCGGGACCCTCTTTGCCGTCTTGCGAAATACCAAGGGTGACGTCCTTAGGGAGCGCGCCTGAAGCACGTTTCATCCAGGCTTCCGTCTCCGTCGCATCGTCGCTCAAGAATACCACGCTGCAATGCAATCCGTCGTTCGACCGTTTGGCGGCATAATCACCCAGTATCCTCGTCACTCCCACTGACGGACGGTTGACTTCGTGAACGAAGATCAAAAGCAGCGGCTTGCCACCTGCCTGGGCAATCGGCTCAATATCCTTCCCTTGTAAATCCCCCAATACTCCCCGGATTGTCAGTTTTCCGAGCGACTCCCCCTTTTGCGGGCCGGAAAAAATCTCGCCTGGCTCCTCCCCGGCGCACATCCCGCAGGCAGCGATAAGTACGACTAACCCACTCGCCCAAAGTCGAATCATGAAAGTAGCTCCTTGGTATGACCGCCAGGAAGGCGGTATTTTCGCGATCAAGGGCCGGTAGCTCCCTCAGGCACGATCAATGGCGGCAACGTTCGACGCCCTTCGGGCGGCGAGTCCGGGTGAACTATCGATGTTGCTGACGCTTCCGTCTTTTGCTGGGAAACGAGCAACTCCGCCGCCCGGTCCCACTCCTCGGCTAAGTCGGGCCGTCCCAACTGACGCGAAAGTGCTGCCAGCTCCCGACGGATGACGACATCCTTCGGAAGTTGAATCGCCTTTTCCATCAACTCAAAGAAGCGTGTTTCCACGCCGCGGAGGTATTCGGCTTTTTCGCTGGCCTGGCGGGCTTTTTCTAGAGCATTCAACCGCTTATATACCTGTGACAGCTTGAACCAGCCAGAATGGTTCGAAGGATGTTCGGCAGTGACGATTTCCAGGTGCTCTGCGGCGAGCTTGGAATCGTCTTCCTGCACCGCGATATCTGCTCGGAGCATGTTCGCCATCATGTTCGTGGGCTCTTTTTTCAGAATCTGTGCAAGCAATGGCTTGGCCTCGTCCTTGCGCTGGACGGCGAGCAAACACTGGGCGTGAAGTACATCGCGCTGAAGTGAATCGGCGGCACCTTCCAGAGTCTTGAGGGCGTCCTCCAGCTTGCCTGACCGGTATTGGCACTCGGCGAGTTCCAAGAGTACTTCTTCCCTGGTCCTTTGATTGGGATCGCGGCGCAGCGATTCCTTATACGCTTCGATAGCCTGGGCGAAGGCTTGGCGCGATTTACTCTCCAGACCCATCAGTCGATGCGGCCGGTAATCGTTGGGATCGAGTTCGGCCCACCGGATAAGGTGATAATAGAGCCGGTCCAGCACGCGAATGTCCTTGTTCATGGCGGCCAGCCAGCGGTGCGCTTCAATCGATCTGGGATCGTTGTGGATGACTTCCAGCAATGCTTGCTCCGCCTCGCCATAGCGACCCAATTGGAACATCCCGGCGCCCAGCAGCGTCAGCGCCTGATTGTGGAGTCGAGGATAGTCAAGCAGCGGACGAAGCGCCTCCAGACGAGCCGGATCGAGTTGACGCTGCTTTGCATCCAACTCCAGAGCGAACTTTAGCAGTTCAGCGTGCGGCTTGTAGGCCGGATACTTGGCGATCAACCCAATCCGCTGCTCGGCGGCAATCAGGTCGTCGCCGGTGTATTCGTCCCAAGCCAGCTTGAACGTTCGCTCCACGGACCGTTCGGCAAGTTCCTGGTGCTCTCTCGCCCGCTTCAGTTCGCCCTGGGCTGCGTAGTGCGCGGCAAGCGCCTCATGAGACTCCTGATGCAGCGGCTCCGCCAGCACCGCCGTGTACCACCAGGTCAGAGCTACTTTTTTGTCTCCGGCGTCGTAAAAAAACCGTCCCATGAGGTACCGCAAGTCCGGGTTCGTCGGGTTTTTTCGGATGCGCTCATCCAGTTCATAGATCTCGTCTCGCCGCTTGAGCTGCTCGGCCTGCAGATCGAGGTAGTGCTGTGCCTTATCGCGATCTTTCAGCGCGGTGTAGGCACGAGCGAGCGTCTGGTAGCCAGGAACGCCAAGCTCATGGACGTCGCCGCCCTCTTCCAGAAGCGACACTACGTTGTCGTATTCCTTGCGGGTCAGAAAAACGTTTGCCAGCAGCATGATCGCCGGCTGCCGCACTTCACGAATCGTCTTGACGTCGATGAGCCTCTTGAGCATTTGCTCGACATGAGCGACGTCGCCGCCGCTGCGAAACTCGATTTCAGCAAGGAGGAGTTGCACCCGCGGGTCGTCCGGCACCACTTTGGAGCAAGCTTCCATGTGCGCCAGTGCCTCCGCATACTTGTTGTACATGAGCAGTGATTGGGCCAGCAGGATCCGCGCCTCGATGTGGCTGGGATGCGCCTCGACCACTGCCTGATAATCCTGCTGCGCGCGAGTGAGGTCGTCATTCTGATCATACAATTGTGCCCGCAGTAATCGCGGCACGACAGCGCCAGGCTGCCATTGAATCCAGAATGCCAGCGCCTGAAACGCTCGATTGACCTGATAAATGCTCATGTACCCTTTGGCCCGCGCTTCATAAATCTGTTCGGCCGTGAAATCGCCGATCCCATCGATCTTGCAGATGCGATTCAATTCCGCCTCGTCGCCTTCATCGGCTAGACCATGCTGCGTGCGCGCCAGCAGCCGCTGCAGCCGGATCTCATCGAGCGGATACCCCAGGCGCTCCGCACGACGCAGGAATTCCTCCTGCTTGTCGCCATTGCTGTCGCGCCGATAGGCGACCGCAGCCAGGAACGCCAGGTCTTTGTTCCCTGGATAGGCGGCGGATGCTGCGTCGAGGATGGTCGCGGCCTTGGAATACTCGCCGATCGCCATGGCCGCAAGACCAGCGCTTTCGCGCCTGGCACTATCGAATTGGCGCCACGCCGGCCAGGCGAGCCCCACTACCAGCAGCAGCCCACCATAGGTGAGCCATCGGCGTCTGCGGCCAGCCGGCTGGGAAGCATGGATGAGCGCCATCGAAATTCACCAGCTCAGTTTGGAACGTACGACGTGGACGACGGCGGACGCAATTCGTAACTGTCCACTCGTTGCCTGCATTCATTCGCCGGCCCGCGGCGCCGACAAAGACGCTCCTCGGCATCGTTGAGGGCGCCCATCCAGCGCCAAGTGCGCGACCCTATCACCCAGTCTATGGTAATTCAATCAACAATGCATTCGAGCCGTCATCGGGAATCGTCAGTTCATATTGCGCATTGACGGTTGGTGCGGGGGCCGATGCAGTCGATCCCATCCGACTCTTCATGAGGGAAATGTCGTCTGCGCTCATCCTGCCCGGAGGAATCTTCTGTGGCGTGGAATCGCTTCGAGGCGACAGCGAGTAGGGCGCGTCCGCCTTGAATACGCTCACGCGAAGTTTCCTTCCCGGTAAGGCGCCAGGCTTTCCCAGATACGTCAGGGCAAATTTGCCACCGGTGTGGCTGACATCCTGGGCCACATTTCCGTCCGGGTACTGCACCGTCAGATTGGCACCCTCCAGAGGTACCCCCCTAAGGAGAATTGTGCCCTCGGCAGTAACGACGTTCGGACCCTTCTGCCAACAGCCCGCGAACGAGACTAGAGCGCATGTGACTGCGCAACAAAACGACCACTTGCGCATTGTCGCACCTCGCGCGCTGCGTAAGCCCCCGTGGCGCAATCTCTTGTACGCGGTCCCGGCTACTTCAGTTCGATTTTCAGATCTTTGGCGCCGGTTTCCGGAATCGTCACGTCCAGGCCGCTGGAAGCGGGGTTTGAGTACTTGAAGTCGATTTCATTCTTGGGGGCGGCGCCTTTCTTGCCGCTCATGGTGGCCTCGCTGGCCTTTTGCATCAACTTCGTCATCTCTTCCATCTTCTTTCTGCGCTCGTCGTCGGACGCGGGAGCTCCCGAATCCTTTTCACCCGCCACGGAATAGGTGGCTTCGTGTTTGGTAACGCTGACCTTGAGCTTGGATCCGGCAACCGCACCCGGTTTCCCCATATAAGTCAGCGCAAACTTGCCGCCGTCATGTGTCACGTCCTGGGCCACGTTGTTATCGGCATAGTGGACGAGTACATTGGCGCCGTCCAACGGAGTGCCGGCCAACGTGACGACACCTTCAGCCGGGACCAGCTTGGGGCCACCAGGGCCACACCCAAGGACCAAACCCATTACACAGAGCCCCGCCAGGCAGATTGCGACCTTATTCACTGTAGCACCTTGAGAAAAGACTTGTGATTTCCGACTCGAAACGCGCCTGGAAATGACCACCATCTTCAGGCTGCGGCGAAAGACCAATTAGGCGAAATGCAACTCCAGTCGAACCCCGACGAGCAAGAATCTGCAATCAGACGTGGAGCAGTTTCCGGTTTACGAGCAGGGACCCTTGCATCCCGTACGCGCAAGCGGCGAGCCTGCGACTAACAAGATACGAGATCGGCCAGACTTATTCAACTCGCGCAGCACAGCAGCCATGAGCGTGTGATTGTCACTTGGAAGGAGACAAGTCCTCGAATTCCGGCCGACAAAAGGAAGAGGCGCTGCCTAACCGGAGCGCCTCTTCACGTCGTTCAACTTGTCAATCGTGCTCGGTCCACGACCGCTAGTATTCCGTGTTGATTGGGAAACCGTCGCGACGACCGCCCAATCGCTGGTACGTCTGGTAGTTCACGTTCTGGTTGATGAAGTGAACGCTGCCGTCCCCGAACACGAATTGAGCGCCTTGCGGGTGCTTGGAACGGAAACCCCAGGAGAGATTCCAGTCTTGACGCACCCACCAGCCGCCTGCCGCGCTCACGCAAGCCTGGTAGGGATAGCCACGGTTGATGGCGTCCTGCAAGCTGACTGCGCACGGCGTCATGACGTTGATCGGACACGACGTCGAAGCGTGCGCGTTGTTCATCCCGTTCATCGCCCACTGACCATCGCGATGGTCGTGGCACTCGGGAAGCATCTCGCCGACCATGATCACCTGCGACGTGCCATCACGCAGGCCAGCAAACGATATCGGGCTGCGGGCCAGGCGCCCGAAGCAACCGGAAATTCCGGTGCCGTCCCAGTTTTCCATGTCGAGTGCGTTGCCGTGATCGTGGATTCCGATCTGGTCGTAGTTGATGTCCGGCGTCAGAAAGATGTTGCATGGCGCGCCGTGTGCCGATGGGCAGCGCTGAGAGCCGAGACAGCCGCAGTAGTTGCTCCAGCTTGCGGCCGGATCATCGGGATACGTGTCCGATGGGCAGCGAGAATAGGGCACCTGAATCTGACGCAACAGACGCGTTCCCTTGGGAGTGGCAATTGGCGTAGCCACACCCGCTTGATCTACCAAACCACCCACGGCGGACCAGTGCAGATTGATGATGTTGATCTTGTCGTAAAGCTGGTTCTGCTCCATCTGGGGCAGAATCTTGGCATGCCAACTCAGCCTCGTCCAAATCCACGCCTGGTTCCCGTCTTGGGCCGGATCGTCGGCCGCCATGCCGCCTGGCGGGATCACCTTCCAGATATCGTGATACGTGTGGATCCCGATACCGTACTGCTTCAGATTGTTGCCGCATTGCATGCGGCGAGCTGCCTCACGCGCTTGTTG
>DASRJP010000015.1:0-6550 GCA_035649415.1 Pirellulaceae bacterium
CAACGGCAAGCTGGCCAAGTACGACGCCGCAGGTAAGCAACTGGCCGCGGTCGAGTCGCCGCACCTGGCCGCCGTTTTGTCCGACAAGGAAAAGCTGCTCCGCGACGCCGAAGAACAACGGAAGCAGATGATCGAAACGTATACGAATGCCACCAAGCAGATGGAGGACGTGCGGAAGCAGTTGATCGAGCAAAAGGAACAGCTCGAGAAGAAGAGCGCCAAAGGGAAGCCGGCAGGCGAAGAGAAGAAGGCCGACAAGCCGGCCGCCGCTCCGAGCGAGGACGCGGTTGAAGTGATTCCGCTGTTCGGTGCGGCCGGCAACACGCCCGCTGCCCTTGACCGCCAGATCAAGCAGTACGACCAGATCCTCAAGAGCTACCAGCAGCAGGTCGAGCAGCAGAAGAAGCGCAAGGTGGAAGACATCGTGCAGGAGATTTCCGGCCGGCTCCAGCGGATCCACGCTATCACCGTCGGCGACAAGGATGTTTACATCGCCACCGCCATGTCCAAGGGCTACGGCTATGCCGTCTGGCGGATGGGGCTCGATTTCTCGGCTGCCGAGCAGATCACGGAGGGACTATCCGGCTGCTGCGGCCAGATGGACATCCAGGCCCGCGGCAACGAACTGTTCGTGGCGGAGAACTCGCGGCATCGTGTCCTCAAGTTCGACCGCGAAGGGAAGAAGCTGGCTCAGTTTGGCAATCGCGAGCGAGCCGGGGCCGACGGCGGCTTCGGCGGCTGCTGCAATCCGATGAACCTGTGCTTCACCAGTGCCGGCGAAGTGCTCACCGCCGAATCGGAGGGCAAGGTCCGCTGCTTCAGCCCCGAAGGGAAATACGTCGGCCTGTGCGGCGCGGCGAAAGTCAGCGGCGGCTGCAAGAACGTGGCCGTCGGCACGAGCCAGGACGGCAAGCATATTTTCTTCTACGACTTGCAGGGGTCGAAGATCATCGTCATGACGCGCGAGTTGCCATCGGCGGGCCAGAAGCCGACGACGAACAAGGTGGGAGCCAGGTGAGACGTGAGTGGTGAGTTTTGTGGTGAGAAGTGAGTGGTCGAAGCGAGGTCTCGAGCGGGATGGAATTACCGATGCACAAGTATTTTCGATATTCGCTGCTGCTGGCATTGATCGCGGTCGTTTCGCTGAGTGGAATGGCCCGCGCTGCCGACGATGCCCTGACCCTCGTCGTCATGGACCCGCTGGCGGCGCCACTGTCTTGCCCCTGCGTGAAGGGTTACGCCCAGCGCGATTACGACAAGCTGGCCGAGCACCTGTCGCAAAAGCTCGGCCGGCCGGTGAGCGTCGCCTATTCCGACTCGCTGATCGCGGCACTCAAGGACAAGACCGAAGGCAAGGCCGACATCATCATCGGCAAGCATTCGGTTGTGCTGTTTGACGCCAAGAAAGCGGGCCGCCAGCTCAAGCACGTTGCCATGCTCACCAGCAAGGAAGGGGACGTGACGCAGCACGGGCTGATCGTCGTTCCCGCCAAAGACCCGGCCAAGACCGTCGCCGACTTGAAGGGCTATCAGATTATCTTCGGCACCGAAGAATCGGACGAGAAACACGCGGCGGCACTGGCGCTGCTCAAAAAGCACGGCGTGCCCGCCCCCGAGAAGATCGAAACCCGCTCCGCCTGCGACGAAGGAGCCACGCTGATTCTGGAAGCCGGCCCGGACCATCGTGGCGCGGCAGTTATCTCCAGCTACGCCAAGCCGCTGCTGGAAGGCTGCGGCACGGTGCAAAAAGGGGACCTCCGCGTGATTGGTGAGACGGCCCCCGTCCCCTTCGTAGCGGCGTTCGTCAGCGATGCCCTCGAGCAATCTTTGCAAGAGTCGATCCAGAAGGAGCTGCTGGGCATCTTCTCCGAGCCCCTCCTCTGCGTGGCCCTGGAGACGAAATTCGGCTTCGTCGAGCCGGCCAAAAAGAAAGTCGCCACCGCGGCAAAAAAAAAGTAGCTGACCGCGTGGGGCAGGCGTCCCGCCTGCCGCCAACAAACCCTCTCCCTCAAGGAGAGAGTGGCTTGCGCAGCAAGCCTGGTGAGGGCATCCCTGTTGTGGCCGGTCTCCTGACCGAGCCACAGGGCTCGACCGAAGGTCACCCCGGCGGCGGGGTCGGGAGACCCGCGCCGAACAATTCCGGGGTCGGGAGACCCGCGCCGAATCGTTCACCCGCGCCGAACAATTCCTGGCCCGGCTGGCGCGGACCCAATCGCGACGGCCATGTCCCCTGGCTCCCGGAAACGCTCCCGGACCAGGCCAAGTTTCTGTGGCGGAAGAAACTCTTCAACCAGGGTCTCGGCGGCATTGCCGCGACGGAAAAGTACGTAGTCGTCGTCGATCGCGACCTGGCGGATGCGACCGACATCTTCCACTGCTTTGCGGCCGACACCGGAGACGAAATCTGGATCGTCAGGCAGATCGCTCCCGGGCGGCTTGACTACGGCAATTCCCCGCGGGCCACGCCGCTGATCTGGGAGAATCTCGTTTTTCTGTACGGCGCGTTCGGCCACTTCCACTGCGTGGAGCTGGCGACTGGCAAGGTCGTCTGGCAAAGCGATCTTCGGTCGCAGTTTGGCGTCACGGACAAGCTCGTCTGGGGGATGGCCTGCTCGCCGCTGATCGTGGGCGGCAAGCTGATCCTCAGCCCGGGTGGCAAGGAGGCGTCGCTGGTGGCCGTAGAGCCGCGGACTGGCAAGGTGATCTGGAAATCGCCCGGCAACCCGGCGGCATTCGCCTCGATTGTCGTCGGTTCTTTCGGCGGCAAGCAGCAGATCATTGGCTACGACAACATCTCGCTCGGCGGCTGGGACATCGCCACCGGAAAGCGGCTGTGGACGCTCGTGCCTGAGGTGGCGAAGGATTTCAATGTGCCGACGCCGATCGTGTGGGGAGACAAGCTGGTCGTCGCCACCGAGAACAACGGCACGCGAATCTATGGCTTCGATGCAGAGGGGAATATCAAGCCGCAGCCGCTGGCCGAGTATTTTGATCTGGCCCCCGACACGCACACGCCGGTGATCGCCGGCGACCGGTTATTCGGCGTCTGGTCGCGGCTCTACTGCCTGTCGCTATCAAATGGTCTCAAGCCGCTCTGGACGGCCCAGGACGAAGCCTTCTTCGACTACGCCACGATCCTGGCGACCGACGAGCGGCTGCTGATTACTTCTCAAGCGGGCGAGTTGCTCCTCATCGATGCCAAGGCCGACCAGTTCAAAATCCTGTCGAGGCTGAAGCTCTTCGAAGACGAAAACGGCGTCTATTCGCACCCGGCTCTCGTGGGCGAGCGGCTCTACGTGCGGAGTAGCGGCGAGGTGGTTTGTTTGCCGCTAAAATAGTCTGTGCGCGTCGCCATTCTCGATGAACGCAAAGACGCGGAGGTGCAAAGGTCGCAAAGAGAAAGATCGGATCGATCACTCTCTGGCTATTTCTTTGCGAACTTTGCGTCTCTGCGCCTCGGCGTTAAATCGGATAGGACGTTGTTCTTCCCAGTAGGACAGACTGCGTCGCAATTGCAACTGCCAATACATCGATGGAATCCGCTTCCACAAATCACCCGCGCGACCGAGGGCTGCCGCATCAGTTTGATGTGGCGGAAACGGCTGCTCGTCCCATGCGACGCGGCCACTTTCAATTCCACTTGCGGACTCTCCTTGCGCTGACGTCCCTTGTGTGCGTCCTGCTGGCGGCATTTGCTTGGTGGCGCGAATGGGCTAGACGCCAAGCGGCCGCAATCGCGGTTTTGACGCGTATCGGTGCGGAATATGAGTATGAAAATGCTGCCAACTCCCGGGAAAGACCTTGGCTGCGTTACTATCTCGGCGACGACTTTTTCTTTCACGTCGTTACCGTTCGCAATGATCGGCGAAACGCAAGGTCTGCGTCCGAAATTAAGGAATTCTGGGACGCCGTGGCTGCCCTTCCGCAGCTAGAAACCCTGTTTGCCGCCCAGGACTGGGTGACCGGCGACTTGCCAATGAAATCCATCCGCCAACATCGCCGCCTGCGAGAGCTGACGCTCTGTGAAGGAACGATTTATGACGAAAACCTGCGCGGCATTGGCAGGCTCAAGTCGCTGGAGTATTTGTCGCTGGCGATTTGCCCCGTGGGCGACGAAACACTGGCCGAGGCGGCCACGCTTCCGAATTTGCGAGAGCTAAAGGTCTACAATACCAACGTCAGCGATGCCGGCGCTACTCACTTAGCGACGAGCAAAACGCTCGAGGTCCTTTGGATCAACAACACTCAAATATCGGACCGGGGGCTGCACGCGCTGGGTGGATGCTCCAAGCTGCGGCAACTTGATGTCTCCCGAACGTCTGTGACACCGGCGGGCATCGAACACTTCAAACGAGCATGCCCTACTGTCGACTTTCAACGAAATTGGCACCACTCCAGCCGCTCGCACCGCGCGGCGCGTCCGGTGAATTGTCTGGCACCTTGGTGTGCCGCGCCGTTTACGCCCACCGACTGGCCGCCATTGCCTGATACCTCTCGCTGTTCCGCGCCAGCATCGCCGGCGATGTGCGGTGGTAGGCGTGGCAGACTTCTTTGGTCAGTGCTTCGACGAAGAAATACTCGCCCCACATGACCGACTCATCCACGCCCAAATTCTTGGCCGTGTGGTAGACACCATGCTTGAGGATCCCTTCCCAGCCGGGCGTATCGATCGCCAGATAGTCTGGATGCACGAGCGCATCGAGCATCGCCAGCGCTGTGCGGCGATAGAGCGACGATTTCTCGGCCGACGCCGTCTGCCACGCCAGGTCCAACAGGCCGCTGGCGGCAATCGCGCCGGCGCTTGATTCCTTCTGCGCCCCCCACGGCGGCGGCTGCGACGCGTCCGCGTGAAAGTCCCAAAGCGGCACACCGTCGGCCGGCAGGTGGTCGATCCAGTACTGCGCGTTCCGCTCGGCGACTTCCAGATACTCGGCATTGCCGGTCAGGCCGTAGCACTTGCTGTAGCCGTACAGGGACCAGGCCAGGCCGCGGGCCCAGGCGCTCTGCGCCGACAGGCCCTGATGGGTCGATTGCCGCTTGAACTGGCCCGTCTGCAAATCGAACAGCCCCTCGTGCGCGGTGGAGCCGTCGTCCCGCACGAGACGATCCCGCGTCGTGCGGCAGTGAGCGTCGGCCACCCGCACCAGCTCCATGTCGCCGGTTTCCAGACCCGCGTAAAAGATGATCGGCACATTCATCATGATGTCGATGAACAGCGACTCGGGGGCCACGAACGACCGCAGGTACTGCCCCGGGTCCATGAACCGCATGGCCAGCGTGCGGCCGGCTTGCACGAGGACCGCGTGCAGCTGCTCGTCGCCGGTCAGCTCGTACCAGTGCAGATACGTGCTCAGGAACAGGAACCCCAGATCGTGGACCGAGCGGTCATGCTGCCGATCGACCAGCAGTTTCGAATAGCTCTCGGCGCGATCGCGCCACTTGGTTGCCGCCGGATCGATCGGATCGACCAGCCGCCGACGGCGATGGAACTGCCACATCATGCCGCCGAGAAAACCGTCGGTCCAGTGCGTCCACTTCTCGCCCGTGTGGTGCCACTTGCCCCCCACGGTATACATCGGGAAGTAGTCGGGATGCCGCTCGATCAGGGCGGCAACCTGAGTCTCGGCAAAATCGAGTGCAGTCAGATACGGGTGCGGGGCAGGCATGTTCATCGGCTCGGCATGACGGTGCAATTTGACGAAGCTGTCAGTACTCACGTCATTATGACGTACGTGTGTTTATCCGTCGTAGGGCCGTGACAAAATGGGTCGGCGGCACGTCCTTTGCACCTTTCATCATCGGGGCACGACCAATCCGTTTGCTGGAAGGGTATTAGCCATGCAAGTCAAAGACATTATGACTCGCGGCGCCGAGTGCATCGCTCCTGATGCGCCGCTGGACAAGACGGCGGAACGCATGAAGGATCTCGACGTCGGCTCGCTGCCGGTGTGCGACCACGGCCGGCTGGTGGGGATGATCACCGACCGCGATATCACCGTGCGAGCTACGTCGATGTCGCTCGACCCGGCCACGACCAAGGTCGCGGACGTGATGACTCCCGGCATTGCCTTCTGCTTCGAGGACCACGAGGTCAGCGAGGCGGCGGCAATCATGAAAGCGAAGCAGATTCGCCGGCTGCCGGTGCTCGACCACAATAAGCAACTGGTCGGCATCGTGTCGCTGGGCGACCTGGCGGTGCAGACCGGCGATGATGCTTTGTCGGGCGAAACGCTGGAGAAAGTGTCGGAGCCGACGCACGCGCCCTGAAGCCGCCGGCCGCCGCGGCGTTCGGCTATGATGGAATGCTGCTATCCACGTCATCATGGCCGACGAACCGCTGACAGAACACAAGTACGCTCCGCTGCTACACATAGTCCTGGTCTCGCCGGAAATCCCGCCCAACACGGGGAACGTGGCGCGATCCTGCGTGGCGATCGGGGCCAAGCTGTGGCTGGTCAAGCCGCTGGGGTTTGACGTCAGCGAGAAGGCCGTGCGGCGGGCAGGTCTCGATTACTGGCCGCATCTCGTGTGGCAAGTCGTCGAGAACTGG
>DASRJP010000016.1:0-7454 GCA_035649415.1 Pirellulaceae bacterium
CTCCCAGGCCGCCGTGAAGGCGCAGATCGCGCCGCTGCTGGCTCCGCCGATGGCCCGGTCGTTGCCGCTCTTGGAAAGTCGGATCGGCCGCCCATCGCCAGTCGTTTTCTTCTCCACGTCCGGCAGCAGCTCCTCGAGCAAGAACCGTACGTAGTTGTCTCCCAGCCCGTCGTACTCGAAGCTGCGGTTGAACCGGTCGAGCGCCTCGTCTGGTTTTGCCGCCGGCACCTTGCCGTGCATGACGAACACGCCGATCGTCACCGGCATTTCCTTTTTGGCAATCAGCTCGTCGAAGACCTCGGGCGCTTTGTACTGAATGCCGTCCTGATTGACGTAAACGCAGGCCGGTTTTTGGGGATCGTATTGCTTCGGCACGTAGACCCAGTAGTCGCGGACCGTGCCAGGAAAGATTTTGCTTTCATTGAAGGTGTACTTGGTGACTTCGCCTTTGGGGACGTCTGCGGATTTTTCCTGGGCGGCGAGGGGAAGGCTCGCGACGAAGGCGAGAGATACGGAAACAAGCAGAGATGAGCGGCGGGACACGGCGGTGCTCCTTCAATGCGATGGACGATGGGTTGGGTGGCTATGATAGCCCGTCGCGACGGCAGAATCGATGGTCCGGCGATTGACCATCGTTTAAACTGATTTGCTATGCCCCAAGTCCGACTCACGGCGACGTTTCTGGGAGTGACAATTGGCCTTGCGCTGTCGGCGCTTGCCGAGCCGCCGGCGGAAGAGGACCTGCGTTTTTTCCGCGACAAGATCGAGCCGGTACTCAAGACAAACTGCTACGAGTGCCATTCGGGCCAGGCCAAGGAAATCAAGAGCGGTCTGCGGCTCGATTCGCGGGTTGCCCTGCTTCAAGGAGGCGATTCGGGTGCGGCAGTCGTCCCCGGCAAGCCGGACGAGAGCCTGCTGATCCAGGCGATCCGCCACGACGGCCTGGAAATGCCGCCGGACAAGCCGCAACTTTCACCCGCCGTGATTGCCGACTTCGTGAAGTGGGTCGAGCTGGGCGCGCCGCACTCCGCCGAGGGGGAAACACCTCTCGCCGGCAATCCCGATGCGCCGGCGGCAAGAGCCCACTGGGCCTTTCAGCCCGTCGAGCGAAGCCCGCTGCCTGGCGTGCGTGATGCGGCCTGGATGCGGACGCCGATCGACACGTTTATCCTGGCGAAACTCGAAGAGAAACAGTGGCCACCGTCGCGCCCCGCCGGCCGGGGCGAGCTGATCCGCCGGCTGTCGTTCGATCTGACCGGACTGCCGCCGTCGCCTGAGGACGCTGTCGTATTCGCCGCTGATGAATCTCCCGATGCCTATGAGCGGCTGGTGGACCGGCTGATCGCCAGCCCGCGGTTCGGCGAGCGAATGGCGCAAGACTGGCTCGACGTCGTTCGCTATGCCGAGAGCGAGGGTTATGAATACGACCGGCACGTGCCCGACGCCTGGCGGTTTCGCGACTATTGTGTAGCCGCCTTCAATGCCGACAAGCCGTACGACCAGTTTGTCCGCGAGCAGATTGCCGGCGATGAGCTTGGGCCGCAGGATCACGAGCTGCTTTCGGCCAGCATCTTTCACCGCCTGGGCCCGGTCCGCCGCAACGCGGGCAATCCGGAAATCGCCCTCTCCCGCAACGAAGTGCTGACCGAGCGGACCGACATCATCGGCACTGCGTTCCTGGGAATGACGATCGGCTGCGCCCGCTGTCACAACCACAAGCTGGAGCCGGTCACGCAGAAGGATTACTACCGGCTCCAGGCCTACCTGGCGGCTAGCGAGGAGCACAACGTCTCACTGGCCAGTGCGGCCCAGCAGCAGGCGTGGGATGCGGAGACGAAGCGAATCAAGGAGCAGATGGAAGAGATTAAAAAAGTCGCGCGGCTGGCCACTGGCCAGGAGCGGGTGAAGATGCAGGAGCAGCTCGACGCCCTGGAGGAGACACTGCCCGCGCCGCTGGCGACGATCCCGGCCACCGCCAACGACTTTGCGAAACGGACGCCGATTTACGTTCTCAAGCGCGGGATGTGGGAGCAGAAGCTGGATGCGGTCGGACCGCGGCCGCCCAGCGTGCTGGTCTCGCGCGAAATGCCGGAGCTGCCGGCGGAGGTCTCCAATCCGCGGACGCAGCTTGCCGACTGGATTGCCAGGGAAGACAACCCGCTGACCGCGCGCGTGATGGCCAACCGGCTGTGGCAGCACCATTTTGGCACAGGGCTCGTGAAAACGGCCAACGATTTTGGCGTGCGCGGCGAAGCGCCGAGCCACGCCGCGCTGCTCGACTGGCTGGCGGCGGAGCTCCTCGACGGCGGCTGGGAACTGAAGCGGCTGCACCGGCGGATGGTTTCGAGCGCGGCGTACCGGCAACAAGTCCAAAGTCCAAGGTCCAAAGTCCAAAGTCCCGAAGCAAATCCCAAATCCGAAATCCCAAATCCGCAATCTGCAATCCGCAATCCGCAATCGATAGACCCAGACAACCGCTGGCTCTGGCACTTTCCCCGCCGCCGCTTGTCGGCGGAGGAGCTGCGGGACGCAATGCTGGCGGCGTCAGGTCGGCTTGATCTCGAAGCGGGCGGGGCGAGCGTGATGGCGCCGGTGGACAAGGAGCTGGTCGATCTGCTCTACAAGCCGTCCCAGTGGCAGGTGGCTGCGGACGCCGCCCAGCACCATCGTCGCTCGATCTACCTGATCGCCAAGCGAAACTTGCGATTGCCGTTCTTTGAGGCATTCGACGCGCCAGCCATGCTCACGAGCTGCTCGCGCCGCCAGTCGAGCACCCACGCCCCGCAGGCGCTGGAGCTGCTCAACGGCAAACTGGCCGGCGAGCTGGCAGCCGCATTTGCCGAGCGGCTGGCGGGCGAGTGCGGCCATGACAACGGGCGGATCGTGACGCGGGCGTACGAGCTGGCCCTGGGCCGAGCGCCCAGCGACCGCGAGCGGGAGCTGTCGCTCGAATTCCTAAGCGGACAGCCGCTGTCCGAATTTACTTTGGCGATCTTCAACCTGAATGACTTTGCGTATGTACCCTGAATATTGCCAGCACGTTCGGCCGACGCGCACCCGCCGCGAATTCGTTCGCGACGCGTTTTGCGGCTTTGGCGGCCTCGCGCTGGCGTCGCTGCTCGCTCAGGAGCAAGCGCGGGCCGGCGCGGCCAATCCGCTCGCCGCCAAACCGCCCCATCAGGCGGCCAAAGCCAAGTCGGTGATCTTCCTGTTCATGGCCGGCGGCCCCAGCCACCTGGAAACGTTCGATCCCAAGCCGCTCTTAAACAAGCTGCATGGCGAAAAGCGGCCGGCCGAGTTCGGCGAAGCGAAGTACCAGTTCGTGGATAGCTCGGCGCGGCTGCTGGGGACCAAACGCACATTTCAGAAGTACGGCCAGGCCGGTATCGATGTGTCCGACCTCTTCCCGCACACGGCCCGCTGCATCGACGACATTGCCGTCATTCGCTCCTGCCACGGCGACATGGTCGTCCACTCCGCCGCGCAGTACGAATTGTTTTCCGGCCGGATCACGCCCGGCTATCCGAGCATGGGATCGTGGATTCTCTACGGCCTGGGCTCCGAAAGCGATTCACTCCCCGCCTACGTCGTCATGCCCGATCCGCTGGGCGCCTTGGAAGCGGGCCAGCCGATGTACACACACGGCTTTCTGCCGGCGGTGTACCAGCCCACCATGTTCCGCCCCGGCGGCCGGCCCGTGCTGAACCTCGACCTGCCCAAGGAGGTTGCCGCGCCCCAGCGAAAGCGGACACTCGAGCTGATACGCGGGCTGAATGAAGCGACCCTCGATTCGGCCGATGAGGAATTCGCGGCCCGCATCAATGCCTACGACCTGGCGTTCAAGATGCAGTCCGAAGCGCCGGAGATCCTCGACCTCTCCAGCGAGACACAGGCGACGCTCAATCTGTACGGCGTCGGCCGGCAGCCGACCCACGACTACGGCCGCCGCTGTCTGCTCGCTCGCAAGCTAGTCGAAAGCGGCGTGCGGTTCGTCTGCGTCGTCTCGGGCGGGGGCCCGGGGAACATGCAGTGGGACGCCCACAGCGACATCGAGGAAAATCATCTCCGCAAGGCGGCCGAGACCGACCAGCCCGTCGCCGGCTTGCTGACGGACCTCAAGCGCCGCGGACTGTTGGATTCGACGCTTGTCCTGTGGGGAGGCGAATTCGGCCGCTCGCCGGAAGCCGAATCAGGCAAAGGGCGCGATCACCACAACCTGGGCTTTGCGATGTGGATGGCCGGTGGCGGCATTCGCGGCGGGCAAACGATCGGCGCGACCGACGACATCGGCCTCAAGGCGATCGACGAGCCGCACCACTTCCGCGACATTCACGCCACGATCCTCCACCAGCTTGGCCTCGATCAGCATCAGCTCACCTATCCCCACCTGGGTCGCAACGAACGGCTGACGTTCGTGGAGGGGAAGGTGATTGAGCAGATTGTTTGAGCGTCGGTCGAAGTGGTTCGGGGCGATTGGCCGCGGGTATTTCGCGGCGCCGCACTTCTAGCGCCGCTTAAACGAATCAAAGTATTTCTGGCCCAGCGGCGTCAAACCCTCACGAGGCCCGCTAGTCTCGGTGAGCATGTAAACGACAGCGTTGACGCAGTACACGCGGGTAATTTCCGCGATCTTACCCGGTTCCTTCTCGATCATGGCCTCTTCGCCCGTCAGGCCAGACTGGGAAACGTCGCGCCGGTACACGAGTTTGGCGCCTGGGTTTCCCGGCGAGCTGTTGGCAACTGAGTCCAGCCACTGTTTCACCCGCGCCTGATCCGGTTCTCCTGCCTGGATCGTCATTTCGCGAAATCGAAATTCGGCGGATTGGTCTGGCGCCTTGATCAGATACGTGCGATTGATCCAGCCCCCTTCCTCGACGATGAGAGGCAAACTGAGGATGACGGCGCCCGGCATCCACACCTGGCACTTGCCGTCGGCTGTGGCGTACGTCCGCTCCTTGTCCTTGAGCTGCTCTAGCACTTCCGGGAGTGAATTCAGCCGGTCCGTTTCGCTGGCGTTGATCGGCTCTCCTGGCGCCGCCAGCGGAGGCTCGTTGGGAATGTCAACGCCCGGTAGCCTGATGAATTGATAGACCGAAATGTCACCCAGGGAAGGGAGAGCCGGAAGCTGTGGGGCCGGCGCTGTGGCAGTCGTTTCCCCCGACCGAGCGGCGCTAGCATCTGACCCTGCGGCGTTGTCAGAGGCTCCGCCACCTACGACAGGCTTAGGCTCGGGTTTGCAACCTAAGAAAACGAGGACAAAAACGGAGGCTAGCGCACATCGAAGCAGTGCCATCACAATCCTCCAGAGGAAGCGGCGGCCGTGAGTCGTTTGTCCACGCCATTGAAACCCGCAGGGAACGAGAATGCAATCGACGCGGTAACTGCGGCCCAAGGAAAAGCCAAATCGTCCAGCTTCCGTTGCCGGCAAGTTTCGTGAATTTGCGTCAAAATGAATTGTCTGGCATTCATGATCGCGATCGTCATTGCTGCGATATTAGCCCGCGAACGCATTCCGTTACACGCGGCCAAATTGGCATATTTTCAATGGACGAGGGACGCATCACAATGGTTCGCAGGGCGGCGGGAAGCGTTCCGCGGAGCGACCATGCAGCACGACACGTTTTACGCGATCAACACGGCGCAGCAGCCATGGGAAGAGCGGTTCAACGAAAAGCTGGGCCGCGCCCTGTATCGCAAGAACCTGTACACCGACCCTCAGACGGGCGCGGAAATTCGGCTGGTGCGCTATCCGGCCGGCGTCGTCAACCCGCACCATACGCACCCGTGCGGACACGGCATGTACGTCCTCGAAGGACAGTTGGTCACGCACCGGGGGACGTTCGGGCCGGGTCACTTCGTCTGGTTTCCCGAAGGAGAAGTCATGGAGCACGGCGCCAGCCCGGCGGGGGACGTCGTCGTGCTGTTCATCACCAACAAGAGCTTTCGCATCGACTACATCGATTGAGACCGTGATCGAAGCCGCAGCGGGCGGCCATGGATTCCCTTGACAGTACCTCCTCAGCGAAGCCACCGGCTGCCGCAGAACTTGCTATGACGCTTTCGAAAACATGGGTCTTGGGTCTGGCCTGCCTGATTCTGGCGGCGCTGTTACCAGTCGCGCCCGCCGCGGAGCCGCCGCTGGCCAAGGAGCCAGTCGCCAAAGCGATGCCGCTTCCCTACTGGATCTGGCGCCGCGATACATCGGCCGATGTCGGCCTGACGCAACCTGCCCAGCCTCCGTGCCGCCTGGAGCGCACGTTCGACGTGGATCAGCCGGCTGCTTCCGCAGCGCTGCGACTGGCCGCGGACTTCTGCCGCGCCAGCGTGGAGATCAACGGCCGCCAGATCGCGAGCGTCGAGCCCTATTGTCCCACGATCAACGTGGATGTCACCGCGGCAATCAAGACGGGCAACAATCAGATCGTCATCACGGCGGAATCGGTCGCCGGTCCTGCGGCCGTCGCATTGAGCGTGACGCTGATCAGTGCCGACGGCAGCCGCCGCAGCGTGGTCACCGACGACCGCTGGACGACGGATGCAAATCGCCCAGCTACATCGATGGGCGCAGTCCGCTCGGCCCTGTGGGGTCATGGCCGCCGCCCAGCCACCATCGACCCGTTCGACAACTACGAACAGTGGCGGCAGGCGATTGGCACGCCCCCCGCCGGCAATCAGGCCGCCTTTTGGACCGCGCCGGGTTACGAGATCGCTCTGGTGAGAACCGCCCAGCCAGACGAAGGGTCGTGGGTCAGCATGGCCTTCGATCCGCGCGGCCGGCTCACCATCGCCCGCGAGGACAAGGGACTGTTGCGGATGACACTCGATGACCAGCGCCGCTCGGTCGTGAGCGTGGAGAGCATCAACAGCGACCTGGAGGAGTGCCGCGGGCTGCTCTACGCATATCACGCGCTGTATGTCAGCGCGAACAACTCCAAAGGGCTGTATCGGCTGCAGGACACCGACGAGGACGATCGTTTCGACGACGTGCGGCTGCTGCGGCAATTTCCCGGCGGCGTCGGCCACGGGCGGAACGATCTGGCCTTGGGGCCGGACGGTTTGATCTACGCGATCCACGGGGATTCGGTGGACGTCCCCAGCGAGCAGGTCACCGATTTCACGTCCCCGTTTCGCGAAGCGCGCCGCGGCCAGCGGACCAGCGAAGGGCATCTGATCCGCACCGACCGCGACGGCCAGAAATGGGAGGTGCTGTGCGGCGGCTTGCGGAATCCGTTCGGCGTGGCCTTCAGCACGACGCTTGGAGACGCGTTCACCTACGATGCCGACGCCGAGTTCGACATGGGGTCGAGCTGGTATCGGCCGACGCGGATCGTGCAGCTTGCGGCGGGGGCCGATTACGGC
The DNA here is from genome assembly GCA_035649415.1 of Pirellulaceae bacterium. Taxonomy (GTDB): domain Bacteria; phylum Planctomycetota; class Planctomycetia; order Pirellulales; family Pirellulaceae; genus DATKDU01. The sequence continues at coordinate 7,360 of DASRJP010000016.1, forward strand.
TGGCGGGGCGTGACCGGGCAGTGGCCGCCGTACTTTCCCGACCATGCCGACAATGCGCTGCCGGTGCTCGACATCGGCAAAGGCTCGCCGACGGC
>DASRJP010000017.1:0-22346 GCA_035649415.1 Pirellulaceae bacterium
ATGATTGGCTCGTTCCCAGGAGAAACGCCAGTCTCGGAGCCGATGACGTTGACGAATCTGTCAAACATCCCCGTTACGTCGATCTCGAAGACGGGTCCCTTGGGGACGGGGATGTTGGTCACGATCGGTGGGAAGTTGATACGATCGAAATCGAACGACGCTGAGAAGGGCAAAGTAACGCCGTTGACCAGCGTGTTTACCAGCGCTCCAATCTGGACGTCGGTGCTGTCTTCTTCGGAGATTATCGTGCGGAACTGAAGCGCCGTGGGCGTGGTCAGATCGACGATCGGCGACGTCTGCTGGTTGTAGCCGTTCCCCGCGAGGCTGATGCCGGAAGCGTTGGCCAGGACGCGGTCCACCGCTAACGACGCCTGGAACAAGGGGGAGGCATTTTCCATTGCCGAATGGATTGCGGAGGCAATCTGCGCCGCAGTATCTCCTGCGGTAAATGGAATGCCGACGAGGAACCCGCCAGGGGGCGTGGCAGCCGTCAATCCGCCCGCCGAATTGAATTCGAATCGATAGGTCGTGCTGGAGTTGCCGGTCGTAGTGTACACCCGCATGTCGAAGAACTGGCCGTCGGTAATGGCGCTCCCCGGCACCGCCTGCAGAATCGGGGCTTTGCCCGTCGAGCCATTGAGCACGACCAGCCCTGCCAGGTTGTCCGTTATCTGGACGCCCGTGTTGTTACGCAGGGCAATCCGACCGCCTACGAGTGTTGCCGTCACCGGCCAGTTGGCGGCACTTGTCTGGGCATTGATAGCCGTGACAAGTCGGCCCGCGATGCCGTTGGGGGGCAGCAGCGGGGAAATGTTGACCAGGATTGCACCCGGCGTGTTCAATGCGTTGTCAGTGGAGAGTTCGAAAGTCACCACGTTGGAGACGCCGGAGGTTCCCGGCGCCCCGGTGATCGAGATCGTGCCCGCGTTCGGGTAGGGGTTGCCATCAGGGAAATTACTCGTCGCAACGATTTCGAGCCCCGTTCCCGTATCGAACTGAATCAGAAACTCGTCGCCGCTCCGCGAGTTGGTATCGGGGTCCATCGTAAAGAAGTAGCCATCGTCCACGAACCGTCCGGTTGCCGGATTGACGTCCTGAAGGATCTCCGGTCCGCCTTCAAATTCGAAGAAGGTTTGCGTCTGGCCATCGTCCACGATCAGAATGTCGCCGTCTTTGATGTTCCGCAAGGCGTCAGGAGCGCCGGGGGCGGGCGCCTCGGTCGCCTCGGGGACGGTAAGAGTTGGCGCGGTTAAGATCTCCCCCATTTCCAGAATATCGGTGCCGGTACCGCCGACCCGTGCGCCAACGTTGGCTCCGCGCGCCGCGCCGGTGTTGATGTTCATCAAAAACACGGCGTTTTCGCGGACTGGAATGTTCGTGTTGATATTCGGATTGATATCAAGTTCGCCGCGGTGCCCAACGGCCACCAGGATCTGCTCGTTCAGCAAGCCATCGCGAAACACGTCGCCGAAAGCGTGGGCATCGAACTGGATGCCGTAGCCGATGCGAACGGTGCCGACGAGGTGGGCACGTTGCACGGCGGCTGGAATGCCCTCAAACGTCAGGATGCCATCATCGCCCAGGTTTGTGGCAGCCCCAGTGCCAGTGTCGATCTGGAGGAAATTGCCCGACTGCGCGTCCTCAACAGCGCCGTTGTGATCCAGCGTGTATGAGTAAAGGAACTGGAAATCATTGCGGAAATCGACGTCGCCGATATCCTGTCCAAAGGTACCGACCACCGTTTCGACCTCGCCCGTGAACGGGTCGACTGTGCGAATCGAGGACTGCTTTGGCGCAGCGCCGGGAAAGCGATCCTCGCGGCCAATAAACAGCGCCAGGTCTCCGAGATGCCACGGCACCTGGCTCGTGGTATCGATGAACACCGGCACTTGCGGCGGTTCGGCCGTGCCGCCGCCGTTGAAGTCGATGTGGTCTTCCACGATCCGCCGCACCGAGTTCACCGGCTCCAGCCGGAACAGCGGGTTGACCGGCGTGGCCTGGAAGTACTGACCCAGCTCCGCCGGCATCAGCGCGTCGCTGGAGATCGCCAGGAAGTAGTTCCCTTCCGGCAGCTCGGTCGAACCGATGAACGGATCGGCCGCGCCGCTGGAGCCGCGGTTGAGATCGCTGACGTCCGCGCCATTGAGCGGTCGCGGGCGATCGTCGGCCACGTTCGAGTCCCGGCTGGAGAGAACGAGCTGGCCGGCGGCGTTATAGACGTTGAGGATCGTGTTGGGGCGGGCAAAACCGTCCGCATAGTCGATGTCAAAGATCGTCGAGAACCACCGTTCCGGGCTGGGATCTTCTTCCAGCTCGAAGACCCGCTGGATGGCGTCGTAATCGACCGTGAAGCGGTACCAGTCCACGTCGGTGCGCGAGGCCAGCGCGCCGCCGACAGCCAGAGTGCCGCGGTCGCTGTTGAGCAGGTTGCCCATCTGCTGGGACTGGCCAAAGGTGTCGTTGGCGCCGCCGGTCTCGAAGTGCTCGCCGGCCAGCGGCGAATGCGTCGGCTGGCCGAGCACGGTGATACCGCTCGTCGCGTTGCGGATGTCGGCAAATACGATAGCCGAGCCCGCGATTTCGTCTTCTTCGCGGAGGCGAAGCTGGAGCTGGTAAGTGCCGCGGGTCAAACCGGCGGTAGTGTCATCGAGGTTGGGGCTCGAGCTGCGGACGCGGACGTGGTAGGTGTTGGTGGTGTTGGCCGGACCGGGCAGGATGACGCGCATGCCGGGATCGCGGGGGTTGGTTGTATAGTGGTCGAGGCCAGTGAACGGGGGCGTTTTCTGCATCCGCAGCGCCCCACCAAACAGCGATTCGGCGCCAGCCGACTCGGCCGGGGAGTTGTCCGAACGGGCCAGCACATTCCCCTGATCGTCCACCAGCTCGACGACCGCATCGAGCGCGTGGGACGTGCGATCGATGTCGAACCAGACTTCGGTGCCGGATTTGGCCTCGAAGCTGTAGACATCGACGTCGTTGGGGGCATTGAGCAGGCCGTGAATCGTGTAACCCAGGCGGAGGTTCTCGTCCCCCCCTTTCTCGAAGGGGGCCAGCCCGCCCAGGAACTGCGCCGTTTCCGGAACGGCATTAGCGCCGGGAGCGGCTGCATTGGGCTGCTCGAATTCAACGATATCCTGTACGTTTCGATCGCTGGCGAAGCGATCGACGAGCACGCCCTGCCAATCGCCAGGTTGACCGGCGCCCGTGGGTTCCTCCGGGACGAGTTCCAGGAAGGAGGTAATGGTCGCCGTGTTCTCGTTGGGGTTGACCGTCCAAGCAAACGCGGTGGTGATGTCCTCTAGTCCGAATACTCCGCCTAGCGCCGGGTCAACGAACGGAGTCAAATCGGTGGTGTCGATATTTCCCGTGGGCGAATAGGTCGTGCCAGCGCCGGTAATGACGCTCCGGAGCTGGCTGAATTGATCGGCGGCAAATCCGTCGTAGGTAGCATTGACCAGCCCGGGCCCGGCCGAATAAATGCCGCCCTGACTGAAGCCAATGCGCTCTGTATTGTCGAGCGTAAACGCTCGGAAGTCGGCCTGACCTGGGGATCCCGACAAATAGAGCAAGTCGTCCGAAATCCCGAGTACGTCTTCGTCGAGGTAGTTGATGAACCGCAGATTGCCGAGCGCCTGGTTGCTGGAAAGTGTGAGCGTGTTGATTAGCCGCGCGATGCCGTTGTTGAAGCGGCTTTCGACGTGCCAATTGACGGCGCCGTTGGCGCCGGTGAACGTTCCTTCACTGACGACGAGGTCGGGAGACACCAACGTGGGAGGCATCGTGATGGTCGTGTTGGCCAACGAGACTGCCTGGCCGTCGCTACCCACATCGACGTAATTCAAGAACTCGAAGATGAAATTCTGGTTGATGAAAAGTTGCGTATTGCCCTGAGCGGTTACACCGCCGGAGTTGGTGAAGTCGGCCTGCCCGCCCGCTTGGATCTCCACGGAGAAGAAACCGGGGACATTCTGAATCACGTCGTCGTCGATCAGTAACCCATTGTTCACTTCAGGCCCAGTGGGCAGGCCGCCGCCGCCTCCCCCAGACGAAGCGCCGCCATTCGTATCCCCTTGCGGGTCGCCAGTCGGAGTGAATCCCGCGCTGGCCGTGTCGTCCGCGAACGACGTGAGAATTACGGGAAAGCCGGGCTGGCCAACTACCTGAATGCTGCCGCCGATCCGGTCGTCGATTTCCAGTGGGCGGCCAGTGGCGATGATCGTGGCACTTTGCCCTTCTGCCTTGATGACGAGGCTTTCCGTGGGCTGACTTTCCAGCCGCAATCCACCGAACGTGTGAAAGTCCGGAACTGTGATCGCGTCAAACAGCACGTGGGCGATATCGGTGTCATCCATCACGACTTCGGTCGTCACCGTGCCGCCGCGGACGATCATGCCGTTGACCGTGTTGTTCACCAGCCGGTTTTCATCGATCAGCGGGCCGTTGTTGTCGAAGTGGCCAGGCATGCGATCGACCAGGTTGCGGCTGCGGCCCCAATCGACCACCGTCTCGTGATTCAGCGCGTTGACGTTGATGTTGACCAGCGGCCCGTCGTTGTCGTGGACGATGTTGCTGATGACCACCGGCTGCGCGCCGCGGACGAAGATCGTCCCGTCGGCGTTGAAGCCCCGGCCAAACCGGTCGGCTTGCGACTGACCGCCGGCCCCAATGCCGTTCTGCTCGAACTCCACGTGTGCCACGCGCACATCACCCTGATGGATCTCGATCGCGTTGAACCCGGCGAACGTACCTTCCACGCGGCTCAGGCCGCCGCCGTAGGCAATCACCGCCTGGTCGATGCTGCCGCTGGAATCCGCCGAGAAGAACAAACCACCCCAGTCGCCGCGGGCCGGATCGCGCGGCGTCGACTGATTGTTGTCGTTTCGCGTGTCAAAGGTGCCGCCGGCGCCGTAACGGTCGTCGGACATCGACGTGAATACGATTTCCAGGCCATCGATTCCTTCCGCAATCAGGTTCGCTCCCACGCCGACTTCGACGCGGGCGCCGTCTGACTTGACGATCAGCGACGGATCGATGACCAGACTTCCGTCGGGCCGCGGCCGAGGCATGAACGGAGTTGGCGCCTCGACGGCCACCCGCAGGAGGGCCGAAGCCGGCAGGGCCGGTGAATCGACGATGACCGACGCGAAATCGGCCGGCAGCTCGACCAGGGGCACAAAGCCGCCGCCGTCGATGTCGCGATAGATGCGGACAATCGAGTAATTCCCGGAGGCAGCGGGAATGCCGGTGACCTGCACGTTGCGGTCGTTGACGGAGACCGTGTGCTGCACGATGTTCGAGAGGGCCGTTTCACGTCGCTGGCTGTCGAGGTAGCTGAACTGGTAGCTCAGCAGCGTGCCGGCGGCAAAGCCTGCACCTCCACCGGGCAGCTCCGTCGTATTCGGAGGATTCACGAACTGCGGGACGGGAACGTTCGTCGTCGCGACCATCAGCCGGTCGCGATTGATGGTCGAGCTGTCGTTCCGCGGCGCATTGTCCACGAACGTCGTCCGCGACGCCGGCACCTGTCCGACAAACTCATATTCCGAGCCCGGCACATTCAGCAGCCGGCGGTAGATCCGGCGGGCCACGAACTCGCCGGTGGGAACCGGCAGGCTGTTGAACTGGACCGCGGAATTGTTCTGCGTGATGTTGACCGGCAGCGACGCGTCCGAAGCCAGCCCCTCATTTCCCAGCAGATCGATATAGGTCATCCGGTACTCGATCTGATCGCCGGCGCGCAGGAATCCCGGATTCGGGTTGCCGACCGTCGGGTTGATGACGCTCATCACCACCAGGATGATGGGGGGCGGTATGGTCTCCAGCGTCGGTCCGCCAGGAGTGCCGCGGACAGCGAGGTTTTCCTGGATGACGTGAACGATGTCGGTGTCGTCGAAGCGGCCGGCAACAGTGAGTTCTTCGGTCTGGTTCCCCGCGGGGGTCCGCGTGCGGACAAAGAGGCCGTTGGTGGTATTGTTGACAATCAGGTTGCCGTGGATGTCCGGGCCAATGCGGCGGTAGTCGAAGTTCCAGGCCGTGTTGAACGAGCGGAAATACTTCGGCGCAGAGAAGTCGGTCTCTTCGAAGCTGTCGGGGTTGGCCGACATGGCCGCATCGGAGCTGCGGGTGATCGTGTTGAACGAAACGGTCGGCCGATTGTCGGTCATGTGAATCGGCGTAATCACCTGCGAGACCGAATCGACGACGACCGCGCCGCCGCCGAAGCGGATATCGGCGTGATTAACGTAGTTCAAAAAGACGCCGACTTCTTCATGCAGGAAGCGGCCATCGGCGCGGTCGAGATCGCTCTTGAACGAAATGCCGCCCCAGTCGCCGGCCGCGGGAGTCGTGGTCAGCGGGTTCTGGTCGAGGCCCAAGCTGTTGGGCCCATGCTCGTTGTAGGAGGTAAAGAAGACGCTCTGCGTCGGCGTTCCCAGGACTTGCAGCGCGCCGCCGCTGCGGTCGGAGGCGACCGCGGGGCTGGTGCTCCCCGCCACGATCTGCGACTTGCGAAGCTGGAAGATGGCCCCCGAGTCGATCATCACCGTCACGTCCTTGGGGACGGAAAGTGAGGTGCCGTCGGCGAGCGGATCGTTGAAGACGTCGAAGCCGATGCGATACGCGAGGTTGTCGTTCAGCGTGGCCGGATTGTTGTCCGCGCCGTCGTTGCCAACGATCCGCACGATGTCGTGCGCCCGGGCCGCAGCCAGCGCCGTGGCAATGTTGTTGAACGGAGTGGCCAGCGCTCCATTGCCGCCGCTTGCCGATTCCTTATCCACAAACAGGGTGCGAGCCACGTCGTTGGCAGGACGAGAGCCTGCCAATCGCGGTGCTGCGGCGCGGAACCAGAAGTTGTAGACGCCGCCCGGTACGCCGTCTGCGTCGCCGTCGAACGAAGTTCCTGTGTCGTCCACGATGGAGGTCGTGGCTGCGGGGCGGAAGTCCATCTTGAGCTGATACGGCCCCTGTGTGGTGCCGCCGATTCCCGAATCGACGATCGTCGGGTCGTATTGATCGTTCCCCTTGGCGCTGACGCCAAGGAAATACGTCCCCGTGTCGAGCGTCAGCTCGATCAGCGAGTCCTTGCTGAAATAGTCGTCGTTCTGCGCAATCAGCACCGGCTTGCCGGTGAGCAGATCAACCTTATAGAGCCGGAGCTGCGTGTCGAGCGAGCTGGAATCCGCCAACCGCTCGGCCATCGTCGTCGCGCGGTACACGCCCGTACGGTCGAGCGTGAACCGGTACATGTCGATGTCTTTGCCCTCCGGCCGGAACAAATGCCGGTAGTGGACGATGTCGTGATCGCCCGGAAAGACCGGCTCGGCCGCCGGACTGGTGAATTGCAAGGAGGGATCGCTGCCGTTGACCGTGATCGGCGGCAGATCGAAGCTGTAATCCAGCCCCAGCACGCGGCCGATCTGCTGCATCGCCTCCTGGAACCAGTTGCCGCCGTACTGGTCGTTCCAGACCTCGGCATTGTCCATGATCGCGCGGGTGAAGCGTCCGCTGATATCGGTTGGATTGTTGGGATTGGTCGGGTCGATGGGCGGGTCGGCATTTCCCAAGGGATGGCCGCCGCCCGTGAACACCTGGTTGCGAATGGCGCGCATGTCGCCGGTGGCGACGGTGATGCCCTGGTTGACCGACTCGATGAATTGAATGCCCGAATAGCGGCTGATCAGCTCGAAGATTTCCCGCGCCCGCTGCTTCTGAATCTCCGTTATGAGGTTGAAGGCAGGCTGGAATCCGCCGATGCCATCGGGAATCTCGCCGATGTCGCTGCGGAAGTTGAAAAAGACCGTGGTGATCCCGTCTTCGCTATCGGGACCGTTCTGCAAATGGTCCTCGACCTCGATGTGGCGATGCCCCGGCTCGGCATTGATGCCCGGCCACATCAAATCGTACGGCTGGGCGGAGATCGCGTCGGTTACGTGAACCGGAACGCCGGTCTGAAGCGAGATGGGAACGCTGGTTGACGTGGAGAACGACGAGCCGGGATCGGACGGGAGCGACTGGGCGGTCGAACTGGGAACGATGCTTTCGTTGGTGCCGATGCGGAGGCGGAACGACCTCGCAGGATCTGGATCGCCAGCGACCGCCGGGACCAGTTGGTCGAGATTGCCCGCGAAAGTCAGCACGGCGGAATCGGTCGCAGGATTGTAGACAACCGACGTTGGCGTGAACGTCAAGTCGTCGAGCGGCTGGAGCGTGTTGCGGGTGGCAATTAACTTGTAAAAGTTGGGGTTCTGCGCGGACGCCACATTCAAATCGTCGTTGTTGAAATACACCACGATCTGGTTACGCGCCTGGGTCAATGCACCTCCCACGCCGCGCGTGACCGGTTGCGGCACAACGGCGATAATCTGCGCGCCCAGATCGAGCGTGATCGTGCGGCGGAAATCGATGCCGTCATTGAACGCAGTGCCCGCTGTATCGCGCAGCGCGACCCGGTCCGGACCGATCGGCTCATCCACGTCGGCGCCAAAGATTTCGATGCGGTAGACGTCATCAGGGAGCGTCTCGGCAAATCGCATCACGACTTCGCGGTCGTTATCTCCCAAGCCGATGAAGCCGGGGGTGATGATGACGTCGTTGTAATCCGGGGCGCCGAAGTTCTCGAAGTCGCCGTCGAAGCCAGAGCGCGTGACGCGGATTCCGGCCAGCGTCGCCGGATCGATGCCCTGTCCTTCCACGAACCGGAACGTCAGGTCTTTGGGGGCGACGTTACGGATGTCCCCTTCGTTGAGCAGGACGCCGCTGTTGGGAAGAATGGCCGCCAGCTTGGGGGCAACCGCCATCAACCGGCGGTCTTCCAGCGATTCCAGGTGCATCTTGCGGGCCTTGAGCCGCTCGCGATCGCGCCGCTGGGCTTTGGCCTTGAGCTTGCCGATTTGCTTCGACAGGTGCCGACTAGACATGAAACAGTCCCCGGGTGGTCAATGGCTTGCGAGGTGGTTGCGTGGCAGGTTGGCGCGCGAGGGCGACCAATGGGTTCTCGTTCCGTTACAACGGACTTGGAAGGAGGCGCAGATTCCCGCTCTCCCCGGCTGGAGTGGTCAAGCCGAGTAAAACAGGTAGAGTTTATGGCCGTTCTGCGCCAAGTCGGATTATAGTTGGGCCAAGTGACGTTGCAACGAAATTGCAGGCTTGGACGCTTCGGAGGGTTATTTTGTTCCCGCCGAGCAAATCGTTTTCGCTGGCAGGAGTCCGGTGAGCCAAGAAACAGAGAAAGGGAGCGGCTAGTCAGCCGGCGAAACGGTTGTTTGAGCGGTTAAACCCGCCAGCGGCTGAAACGGACCGGCATCGAGCAACAACGCCTCAATCGGCCTGGCCAAGGCTCGGAATTTTGGAATCGAGACCGTAACCGTATTCCACCGCAGCGAGAGGGGACGGGACCAGCTGACGTAGTGGTCGAGCCGGACTCCCACGAAGCCATAGATCGATCCGCCATGTTCAAAAAGCTGATCAACCGGCAGGGGTGCTAAGTCACCAACCACCTCGTAGGCAAAGACCAGCAAGGCGGTGAACCGCTCTCCAAACAGCGTTTCCCACCCCGACAGGCTGGCGAGTTCCTCCGCGGTACACCAGTTGCGCCAGTATTGGCTCTTGCCCGTCGGAAACCGGCGTCCTTTGATGTCCACCAGCCAGGATCGCGCCTGGTGCCGCGGAGAAACAATGAAATCGAGGTTCTTGAGCGAGCGCTGCCCAGCCAGACTGCGGCGAGTTTCATCGACCGCAACATAGGGGATTCCGCGGCAGCGAAGATAGGCTGCAAACGCCGACTCGTAATGATTGTCGCGCTTGGCCATGCCCCGGTCCCCGCGGAACTTCGCAAACATCTAATCGACGAAGTAACGTCCCTTTCCGTTCCTGGCGTATTGGACGCGATCCGTCATGGTTTCTGCAAGAGCCGTTGAATTGCCGCCACCAGCGGCGAGTCCCCCGACCGGTCAGCAGGCAATGGGGCATCCTCCGCCTGTCCCGTTTGCAGGTCCTTCACCTGACAGACTCCGGCCTCGAATTCCCGCGAACCGGCAATCAGTGCGACGCGGAAACCGCGTTTGTCCGCATACTGAAGTTGCTGCCCCAGTTTCTTGGCCTCGGGATAGACCTCGACACCGATTCCCTGGCTCCGAATCGCCGCGGCCAAACGCAAATAATCATCGAGCCGGTCTTTGTCGAAAAACGTGACTAATACGGGCGCCGACGTGCGGACTTTGGGGAGCAGACCCAGTTCTTCCACTGCGGCCAGGAGTCGGTCGAGTCCCAGCGAAGCGCCGATCCCCGGTAAATCCTGCTTGGTGAATAGTCCCGCCAGGTTGTCGTACCGCCCGCCGCTGCACACGCTGCCAATCGACGGCAAATCGGCCAGAAACGTTTCGAAGACGCTCCCCGTGTAATAGTCGAGCCCGCGGGCAATCGACACGTCGAGCTGCAAATAACCCTCGGGAACGCCCCCCGCCGAAGCCCCGCGCAGCGTCTGCCGGAGCCGCTCGATTCCCTCCTGACCGAGCTCGCTGCCGGCCATTAGCGGCTCAAGTTGCCGGAGGATCTCGTCGTTGCCGCCGGAAAGCGCGGCCAGCTTGAGCACTTCGGCCGCCTGGGAGGGCGTTGCGCCGGCCGACGCCACCATCTCCTCGGCAACTTTCTCGGGGCCCAACTTGCCGAGTTTGTCGAGCGCTCGCAGCACCAGCCCGCTCTTGTCGGAAAGACCAAACCGCGCCAAGAGGCCGCTGAGCACCATGCGATTATTGACCCGGATCGTAAATTCTTGCAGCCCGCCGAAATCGCGGCCGATCGTCCGCAGCAACTCGTAAATCACCAGGGCGGTTTCGATGTCGGCGGCAATGCTCCGCGTGCCGACGGTGTCGAAGTCGCACTGCATGAATTCGCGGTACCTTCCGCGCTGCGCTCGCTCCCCGCGCCAGACGGTGCCGATGTGGTAGCGCTTGAACGGCATACCCAGATCGCTTGCATGCTGGGCGACAAATCGCGCCAGCGGCACCGTCAAATCGAATCGCATTCCCAGGCGGGTTCCGCCGCGATCCTCGAAGTTGTACATCAGCCGATCGGACTCTTCTCCCCCTTTGCCGCTCAAGATCTCGAAGAATTCGAGCGCCGGCGTGTCAATCGGACTGTAGCCGAAGCTGCGGTAGACGTGCTGCGCCGCGGCGATCAACCGCTCGCGCGGCATCATCACTTCGGGCAGGTAATCGCGAAAGCCGGAAAGGGTTCGCGGAGTGATCAGCGGGTTCGACATGGCAGCGGTCCAGCGAAATGAATCAGGCGTACCGAACCGACACCGCTGGCTCGATGGGCGTTCGATCGCGCTGACGACGTTCCCAGCGCAGGGGCGAGCTGCGCCGCAGCGCGGACTCGCAAGGGAAAACGAGCGGTGCCGCTTACTTGCGGTGACGGATGCGGGACCGCATGCGGCGTTTCTTTCGGCCCAGTTTGCGTCGTCCCTTACCGGTCTTCTTGACGCCCACGGCAATCTCCCTGGTGTGGATGGAACTTGTGTTGTGGCAGGAGTTTAGGTCAGCGATCCGCGCCAGGGGAAAACCTACCATAACTGCCGGCTTTGGGACAAGGGCCGTTCCCTTGCGGAGTTCGGTTCGCGGTTCAGGGAGCAAAGCCTGCTTGGGTCACAGTCGTACGGGACGAAGTATGTTTCCTTCATAATGAACTCTCGCGCCGAAATTCCGCACTCCTCAATCCGAAATCCAAAATGTTTCACGTCCTCTGGCGTCCGCACTTGACCACGAGCTGTCTGCACGCAGCCGAGGCGCTGTCGCGCGGTCTGCCGCTGGCCGATCAGAGACTGGCAGAGGCGATCGCAACCCCGGCCGAGGAAGTGCGGCGGGCTGTTGCATCCGACTCAGCGACGGCGCCGCGCCTCTGGCGGTGGCTGTTTGCCCTTTCCACGTCGGCGGGAAGCTCCCGCGAACTGGCGCTGGGGGCGCTGACCAAGACCGTCGGCCGGCAACGCGCAGAGCTGCTGCTCAATCGCCTCGCGTCGTCTCTGGCGGGGCTGGAAGCCGCCGTCCGCCGCGCCTTTCCCGATCTGGTCGGGGAACTTGAGCTGCGGATGCGTCCCTTGCGCGAGCAGTGGGAGGCGCGCGGGCCGGGACTGATGCGCGGTGTCGCCCTCCGAACCGAAGAATCACTCGTCCCCGAGGAAGCGCAGGTGATTGTCGTCCAGCCAGCGCTCGGCGGCGACGGTCAGGCGCACTTGTCGGCCAATGCGGTGCGGATGGAAGCGGTGCTGGCCAATCCGCACGCCGAGTTGCCGGAAGTTGTCCGTTTGGCCTGGCTGCTGGCGCAGCTTCAGCTCGATCTGCCCGCCTACAGCGATCGCATCCACGCCGACCGGTTGCCGCACGTGGCCGCCTTCGCGGCGCTGATGCCGGTGCTGGAGGCGGCGCAGGAGGTGGAACTGGTCCAATGCTCGCCGACGCTTCTGGAGCGCGCGATCAGCGTCTGGCGGCTGCCAGTGCCGGCGGACGTCAATGCGGCTCAGGTCGTGCTCCAGTGGTGGGAAACCTACCGCGAGTCGCGGCCGGCGTTCCCCGTTGCGCTGACAGCGCTGAACCAGATGTTCGGCTAGGGACCCGCTTTGCTTCGGCCTCGCAGTGCCGCCACGCCTGAGCGCTGGGCCTGTCAGCAGCTATGGAGTCGGGCCGGCAATTTTGGCGATCTTCTCCCGCAGCTCCTTCACGACTGCCGCATTCTGGGGATCGCCCGCCAGATTTTTTGTCTCGCCCCCGTCCGTCTGCATGTCGTAAAGCTGCTCTCCTTGTTTTCCCCCGTCCCAGATCGTGTACCGCCACTTGTCGGTGCGGATGCTGTATCCATCAAACGTGCCGCGGCGGAGCTGCGTAAGCGCGGCATCCTTGACCGTTTTGGCCGGATCGTCGAGCACCGGCCGCAGGCTGACGCCGCCCAGGTACTCGGGCGCTTTGAGACCGCACAGGTCGGCCAGCGTGGGATACAAATCGACCAGCTCCGCCAGCGAGGCCGTGGTCTTGCCCGCCTGGGCCGTGCCGGACACCGCCACCAGCAGCGGCACTCGCGCCGAATTCTCAAACAGACTCATCTTCTGCCACAGGCCGTGATGGTGGAGGTGGTAACCGTGGTCGCTGGTAAACACGACGATGGTTTTGTCGGCCAGCTTGAGCCGCTCGAGCGCGGCCAGCACGCGGCCCACCTGGGAATCCATGAAAGTAATCGAGGCGTGATAAGCCTGGATCGCCTCGCGGCGCTGCTGGTCGGTCATCTTCTCCTGTTCCGGCTTGGCGCTGGTGTAAGCGGCGGCCGGCATGCGGCTCTGATCGTCGCCCGACAACTCCGGCAGCTTGATCCCCTCGGTGGGATAGCGCTCGAAGTACTTCCGCGGCGCGACGTACGGCGTATGCGGCCGGTAGAATCCCACAGCCAGAAAAAACGGCTTGTCCTTCTGCTGCTCGAGCAAACTGATCGCGGCCGTCGCCGCCAGGCCATCGGTCTGCTCTTCGTCAGCCCCGTCGGCCGCCAGCCAGGATAGAGTGCCGCCGTAGCTGCCGGGCGTAAGCGTGAAGATGCGATTCTCTTCCGCCTTGTCGCGACCGGCCGGATTGACGAAATATTCCCAGCTCGGCAGATCGTCCAGGCCGCTGGTGCCGATCTGCCCCGGCACTCCGTAGTGATAAAGCTTGCCGACGCGGGCTACATAGTAGCCGGCGGAACGGAAGAGCTGCGGCAGCGTGACGGTGTCGGCAATGAACTCGCGGAAATGAGGTGTGCCGGTGTAGTCCGTGGAGAAGCGGCCGGCGCGAGGGTTGGTATGGATCTGCGTCGCGTTCGGTCGGCGGCCGGTGAGCAGCGACGTGCGGCTGGGACTGCACAGCGGAAACTGGCAATAGGCCCGCTCGAAGCGCACGCCGCGCGCGGCCAGGGCGTCCAGATGCGGAGTTTGCACCCGCTCGTGGCCGTAGCAGTGCAAGTCGCAGTTTAGGTCGTCGGCCATCAGGAACAAGACGTTCCATTTCTGCCCGGCGGGGGGATCGGCGGCAGACGCAGTGGCGCATGACAAAATGACAATCGTCATGCCAAGTGGAAAAACAGGGCGTTTCATAGGGCGGCTCCAGCTTTCCAGCGATTGTAATCCGCTCGCTTCTAAGCTGCGCCAAGCGGCATACCCCCGGCCTGGCGCGATTTCAAAAAAAAGTCCGGAGGGCTGTCGATCCAGCCGGACTTCGTTCGACCAGATTGTAGAAGCCCGAAAGCAAGCCATGAACTCAATGCTCAGGCGGCCGATCCATGTCCAAGCTCATCTCCATTACGGCAATTGCAGTGGCAGCTCTGCTGACTGCCCTGCCGGCGGTGGACATGAGCCCCGCCGGCAAGCCCCCAAGCCAGCCCGTGGCCGCACAATCAATCCCGCCGAAGCGGGCATTGGCCCTGGCAGTCGATTTTCACGCTCGGCTGCTAATGGCTGCGAGTGAGAGACTGGACTCCACCTTGACGCAAGCCTGTCGCGATACCCAGTCCGCGCAGCGCGTCGCTTCCAGGCAAGAAGTGGGGCGGCCCGACGGCGTCTGCCCGCGGTAATCTCACCATGCGACCGTGAAACCGATGGCAGCCCGCCGCTTTTAAGCGCAAGCAAGCGGCGGACGGCCCGCCGGGAATTCCTGGGGTGAGGCTGGTTTCCTGACGAACTGCCGTCCGCCGCAAAAGGTAGCAACGCGCCAATTCGAAGCTCAGGACACGTTGCTACGGTTCCAGTTGCAATCCGGCCGCTTCCGTGATCCGATCGAAGGAAGCGCGGTTGGTCGTGTAACTGATGAGCTGCACGACGTCGCGATTGCCGGCTTGCTGCAAGGCTGCGGCGACATCCTCGTCGGTGAGGACGACGGGAGAAGCGGCCAGCCTTTTCGCCACCGTGAATAGCGCCCGCTCGCGCGGCGAAAACCCGTCCCAATTGCCGTCGAGCTGGTAGATCTGATCGTCGCTTTGGCCGAGGGCTTTCAGACGCTGCTTCGCCTGACCGGTCGCATACCAGGCGCGGTCCTGGCGGGCGACGATCCAGCTCACCTGCGCTTTGAGCAGCGGCGTGAGGTCACCCTTCTCGTCGGCCGAGCGAATGCCCGCGACGGTCCGCTTGCCACCCACCGAGAAGTTTACGAGCAGTCTCATCCACTGCGGCAGCGCGCCTTGGGGCGCGTCCTCGGCCAGAATCTCGCGGGCCTTGGATTCATCGGCCAGCGGCAGCCGGGGCGTTCGCTGGCGAGCTTTGGCCAGCGTTAGTTCAACCTCCTTACGCGATTCCAGCTTCGGGCGGGTGGCGAGGGTCTGGCGAGTCGGTTGGCCAGCGGCATCGCGCGACAGCGGCGCGACGAGTGTGACCTTCGTCTCGAATTTTTCCGACGTCGGGGTTAGGTAGCTGTGCGCTTCCGGCCGCGCCTCGGCAGCTGCGGCCCCTTCCGTGCGGCGGCCGAAACCGCCGCCGCCGGCCGATTGCGGGACACCCACCCCTTCCTTCCAGCGGTTGATGGAGTTGTTCCCCGCCAGCGACAGGATCATTTCCAGGATTTGCATGTCGGTGTAGTGCTTCTTCAGCTCGTCGATGTCGCCGTCGGATAGCTTGTGCGGCTCGAGAGTAAGCCGGCGGGCGAAAGCAAATGCCGCCTGCTCCTTGGGCGTGAATGCCTGCCAGTTGCAATCGAGCGAGGCGATTTCATCCTCGCTCATCCCCGCGCCCAGCAGCTTCGATTCCTGGTGTCCCAGGCAGTACTGGCAGTTGTTCGTCCGAGAGACGATCCAGAAGAGCGACGTCTTGAACTTGTAATCGAGGGTCATGGCCGGATCGCTCTGGCCGAAGCCGCCGCCCGTGCCTCGGCCTGTTTTGGCGTCTGCGGATTTCTCATTGCTGCGTTCGCCGCCGGGTCGTGTGCCGCCAAAGCCGCCGCGGCCGTCGCCATACGGCATGTAAAGCGCCCGCAGGCGGCTTTCGTAGCCGGCTTCGCGATCGCCCAGTTTGGCTTTCTCTTCGTCGGTCAGCGGCGGGAGCGGAATCCGCGGCGTCCGCTGCTTCATGTCTTCCAGATACTCCTTCATCTCCGGACGCGTCAGCGGTGTTGGCCGGGGAGCCGACACGGAGTCAACGCCGCTGGCGGCGCCGGCCCACAGCACGAGGAGGCCTAAAAACGTAGTTGAACATCGCATGGGATTGTTTTCCTGGTTGATGGTTAGGGCGGAAATGGCGCCGGCGCTTCGGACACGCGAGCCGGCGCCCGGAAACGTTCACCTCGCAAGCAACCGACGGCAGTCGCAGGCCAACCAAAACGCGCCGCGGGGCCAGCGGCGGGAGATTACGTGCCGCCGCCCCGCGGGCGCCTGGTTAGTCGACGACTACGGATCGTCTCGCACAATGCTCACGACCGGGCTGGTCGAGATGCTGTAGGAGACCTGGCTGCGGACGACTTGCCCGCTGGGGTGCTCAACGTCCAGCGCCACGGGCAACCGCACTTGCAGTCCCACGTCTTCGGCCGGCCCCGCCACTTGGAACTGCTTGAGCTTGCGTCCGTCTCGCCAGTCGAAGTCGTTCACGTAGATCTGCGGGCTGGCCGTTGCCAGCGCGTCCGCAGTCTGTCCCGCCTGCCACTGGCCCAGCGCCTTCTCCAGCGCCTGCCGGGCAACTTCGGGATTTGAAGCCGCGGGCATCGCGTGGTTGCCTTCACCACACCCCGCCAGCAAGAGCATTGCTGTGACGAGCGCGCAGCAGCGCAGGCTCGGCAGAGAATCAAATGATAAAGCAGTCATGAGAATGAGTCCTTGTTTGCAAAAGGATGAAAATGACGACTAGTACTCGCCGACCGGCTCTTCGCCGCGGCGCGTGCCAATGGCACGCCAGAGATACACGTCGATGTTTTGCGAAACAAAACGAACGGAGGCGTCGCACAGCGCCATGTTGACACCGCTGGGGTGACCGCTCGAAGCGCTCGTGGCGATCCGTCCCGGCGGGAACATGCACGAGCGGCCGTTGGGCGGCAGCACGTGGAAATAAATCGTGGTGGAGTGGTACCCCTCCAGCCACGGCGCGCCGATGGCCGAGTACCCCTGGTACGAAAGGTTGGTGACGTCGATGGCATTGCACTGCTGCATCGCCTCGTCGGCAGTGGCCGGGTGCGTCCCCGGTCGGAAGGTGTCGCTCTTGCTCCACTGACCGTTGTTGTGGTCCCCCTTGATGTGCTCGGAGACCATGGCCGTGTTGGTCGTCCCGTCGGGCAGCTCGCCAAACGAAATGCCGCTCATCAGGTAGAACGGTCCGTTGGGCTCGGGCATGCCGAAGTTGGAATCGCTGGGATTGGTCGGGGGATTGCCCCACAGAACGCCGCTCCCCTGATTGACGCGGTAGTTGGTGCCGGCCAGTCCGGCCGGAACCGACTGCTGCGGATCGGACGGGCAATTGAACGTGGGCACGATCACGCCGCGGGCGTAAGCGTTGTTGGCATGATTCACGTTGACCGAGAAGTCGATCCGCTGGTGAATCGCCGACTGCTCGAGCTGCGGCAGGATGTGGGCATGGGTGGAGATGCTGCGGCTGGTGCGGGCCGGTGGGAACCGCTTCATCGAGTCGTGATACGTGTGCAGGGCTAGCGCGAACTGCCGCATGTTGCTCGCGCACTGCATGCGGCGAGCGGACTCGCGGGCGAATTGAACCGCGGGCAACAGCAGGGACACCAGAATGCCGATAATGGCGATCACCACCAATAGCTCGACGAGCGTGAAGCCAGCTCGTAATCGGCGAGAGAGGATGCGACACATGGATCGTTCCTTAAGAAAGATGATGAAGACAATGAGGCAAACATACGAACAACAGTCTGGCGCGGCGCAGGGCGCAGCACCTGTTGGCTATCGAGAATCGAACGCATGGAGCACCGGAGGCTGCGCCGGCTCATAGCCCGCAAGCTAAGCGCGCAGCGTCACAGCGCTAGTCAACGAATGGCGGCCGAAAGGGACCGCTAGGCGTGCGCGCGAAAGCGCGGCGGATGAAAGATGCGCCCCGGATGATGAATCGTGTGCGGTGGCGCGCCGCCGGGGTGCGACAAGTCGTTTTCGGGTCGATCGCAATCGTCGCCGCTGGCGAGGAAGGCTTCCGGTGAAACCGGCCAGACGATCGGCGCCGCAGGAGTCGCGGGAGGCAAGCTGGGGCGCTCGCTGCACGTCGGTCCTTGGCAGCGCTTCCCAAGCGGGGCCGACGAATGTGCCGCCGGCATTCCCTGACGCGCGGCCCACTCAGAAGCTGGCACGAGCTTGCCGCTGGCGTCACGCACGAAAACGTAATCGCCGCACGCGGCGCGAGCCTGGTCTTGCGCTACCAGGACCAGCAACAACACGGTCGCAGCCAGCGCGCAACGGCAACCGGCCGACCGCCCGCTCTGGCGTTGCATCATCGAAATGACTGAGTGTCGGTTCATTCCGCAATCCGCAATCTTCTTACGTCTCGTCTCCAGGCTGCTTGATCGTGTGCTGCTTGTCCACCGCCAGCTCCTTGATCTCCTGCTGGCTGCCGTCGGGCCAGCGGATCAGCACCTTGTCGATCTTGTCGGTCTGGCCCAGGCCAAACGTCAGCACCAGCTCGCTCTGGGACATGTAGCCCCGCGTCGGCTGCACGAACCGCTCCTGCACCTGGCCGCTGGCGTGCAGCTCGACGGCGGCGCCATATGCATAAACGTTCCGCCCGCTGGTCTTCAGTGCCAGCCGCAACCAGTGGTGGCCGAGCTGCTGGTCGTTCCTTAGCAGCCGCGGCGCGCCGCCGCTGCCGGTCAGCAGCACGTCGAGGTCGCCGTCGCCGTCGATGTCGGCATAAGCGCTGCCGCGGCCGACCATGCGCCGCGAAAAACCGTCGCCGACCACATCGGCGGGGACTTTTACAAACTCCGTTTCCCCCTTTTCCCCGCCGTTCCAGAAAAGCTGCGGCGGCTGCTCGTACTGCTGGCTTCGCTGGATGGTGGCAATGTCTTTTTCCAGGTGGCCGTTGGCAGTGCAGATGTCGAGTCGTCCATCGAGGTCGTAATCGAAGAAAAAGACGCCGAATTTCAGTTCTAGGCGCGACTGGGGCCCGAGCCCCGTCGCCACCGCCTCGTCGGTGAACAGGCAGAACACGTCATTGCCGCGGCCGACGTCCTGAGCGACGTACAGGCTCGTCGGCTCGTTGGCAAAATTACCGATGACGATTCCGTACAATTTATTGTTGCGGAAGCGGGCCACGTCGATTCCCATCGCGCCGCGGGCGTTTCCGGCCGGATCGAAGGCGACGCCCACCGTACTGCCGCACTCCTGGAATTTCTCCCCCTTCAGATTCTGAAAGACGAAGTTCTGCACGGTGTCGTTGGCTACGACGACGTCGCAAAAGCCGTCTTCGTTCAGATCGACGAACACCACGCCCAGCGACTTGCCTACAGGCACTGACGTATCGCGGTTTCGAACCTGGACGCCGGCATCGGCCGACACGTCGGCAAACCGTCCTTGCCCCTCGTTGCGGAAGAGCGAACAAAAGGCGCCTTGGAATGGCGTCGGCGGCGCGTATGCCCGATTTTTGCCGTCGTAGGTCGAACCGAGGCTCAGGTCGATCGCCCGCGACCACTGGATGTAGTTGCACACGAACAAATCGAGCAGCCCGTCGTTGTTGTAGTCGAAAAAGCCAGCGCTTGATCCCCACTGATCGGGACTGCCGGCCACACCGGCGGCCACGGTGACGTCGGCGAATTTTCCCTGGACATTGCGGAGCAGCCGGCTGGGTCCGACGGCAGTGAGGAAGAGGTCGATCCAGCCATCGTTGTCGTAATCGCCGCAGGCCACTCCCATCCCATAAAGCGAGAACTTCAGTCCTGCTTCCTCGGTTACATCCGTGAAATTTCCCTTACCATCATTCTGGTACAGAGCTGGTGTGGGATCGGCCGCCTCATCCGGCTTCTTCCACGGCCAGTAGGTGGAGTTGATGAGCAGCAGGTCCTGGTCGCCGTCATTGTCGTAATCGAAGAACGCAGCGCCGCTCCCCATCGTCTCGGGGAGCAGCTTTTCGCCGTAGGCCCCCGTCACGTGCCGGAACTTGATGCCAGCCGCCTCGGTGATGTCGGCGAACTTCACTTCCGGCAGCGCCACCTTGGGCGCTGCCCGTTTTTGCGCCGGATTGGTCTTGGACTCGACGATTTCCGGCGATTTCGGGGGCAGATTGCTGACGTAGATCACCCCGCTGACGATCGCCACGAGAAACAGGATCGCCACCAGCGACATGCGCAGCGCATTGCCGATCGCCCGGTCGTCGTTGGCGACGAGCTCCTCGTCTTCTTCGTTCAGCGCGGGTTTCGGCAAAATCTCTCGGCTCACTTTCCACCTCCCGTGGATGATTTCTCAATTTTTTGGGAGTCAGCAGTCGCGCTGCCCGGATTTTCGCCGGGCAGAATTGCCGCCTGCTGCGGCAATTCCGGCGCGCCGGCCCGCTGCAGCGGATACAGCACGACGGCTTCGGCGGCCCGGTTGGCGGCGGGATATTTTTCGCGCGCGATGGCAATCGCCTTGTCCCCCGCGTTGTCGTCTGGCTTATAGCGGGCGTGCATTACGCGATGCTCCTCCGCATTCTTCCGGTCGCCGAGCACATCGTAAATCTGCATCAGGTTGTAGTGGGCATCGACGTTTTCGCTGTCCAGTTCGAGCGTCCGCTGAAATTGCCCGATAGCCTCCTTCAGCAGTTGTTCCCGATCGGCGGAAGATTCCTCGCCGCGATACCGCTTGGCCCGATCGAACAAGGTCGCCCCCAGCTCGTTGATCACGCGATAATCCTTCTTGAAATCAAAACTCCGTTCGTTCATCACAACCGATCGATCGCTCAGCACGCTGCGGAAGTTCTGGATCGCGTCATCGAGGTTCCCCTGCCCGCGGTTGACGCGCCCGACCAGCCAGTTGTAGGTCCACAGGGGAAACGAGGCATCTTTTACTGAAATCGCCAGCGCCTGCGCGCGCCCCAGGGCCTCGACCGCCTCGTCCAGTTCCCCTTCGAGCTCGTGCACCCGCGCCAGGTTGAGCGGACCGTCCCAGCGGCCGAGTCCTTCCACCGCGCGGAACGCCTCGATGGACTGGAGCAATTCCCCCTTCTTCCCTTCCAGGAAAAGGCCAATGCCGTAGTCGTTCCACCGTTGCCACGTTTCCTTGATCGGCGACGGGGCATTTTGGATCGTGATCGTGGCGCCTTCGACCGGCAGCGTGACCACATCGGAAGCCATCGTGGTAATCGGCAGCGGATTGCCGTAGGACTCGCCCGGCGTAAAGCCGGGAATTGGATGATCGCCCGGCTTGGCGGCCTTGGTGAAGAAATCGACGTACTCCTGATCGAATTTGCGATATTGGAGCTTGACCTCGATCGTGATCGGAGCGGTGGCGTCCGGCGGCACAACCAGCTCGTAGTGCGCGACTTGGCCTGCTCCCGGCGGAATCTGGTGATTGTACAGCGGCACAAAAATGTCCTGCGGATTACGGCGGTTGATCCGGTTGCCATTGCGATCGAGCATGAACACGTTGACGAAGTGCGACCAGCGGTCGGTCTCTCCTTTGGCGTCGATTCCGCCGCTGCGGCCGATCACCTTCCCGCCGCTGCTGACTTTCACGTCGAGCCAGATTTCGTTTGAGTCGGCAGTCCCCTGCGAGAAGGGATGTCCGAGCTTCATCGTGCGAATCACGGTTTCGATCAGATAGCGCTCACCCGGCTTGAGAACCGGCACCGTGGGACGCAGCGGCGCGTGCAGTTTGCCGCGGATCGAGCCTTCCTCGCGAATGCCGAAGATATCGACGCGGACGCTGTCCTTGAGGAAATCCTGCTGGGCCTTGAGTGCCGCGGCAAAGTCGGGCTTGAAGCCCTCTGGTACTACGCCCAGGTACGGCTTGTGCGTCTCGTCACTTGGCATCTGGCTCTTGAAGAAGGCGATGGCCGTGTTGGCCGCCGGGAAGAGGTGATCGTGAATCTTGAGCTTCCCCTGGCCGTCAAAATCCTTGGCGCCAAAGTCGCGCGACTCCTTGAGCGGCATATGACACTCGCCGCAGTTCTTCTTCGTCTTCGGCGGATAGTAAAAGCTCTGAGCGCCGTGGCTGACGCCGCTCAAGAGGAACGGATCGTAATGGTTCTGGCCGCGAAGGAACTCGCGATAGTGATTCAGTTCCTTCGGCAAATGCACCTTATGGCACGTCGAGCAGAACTCGGACTGAATGTCCGCACCCTTGTGAAAATCCTTGAGAAACGTCTGCTTGTGGAACGACGGTTTGGCCTTCACAAGCTGGTTGTTGATGAACTGTAGGATCGGGTTGGTGCTCTGGGC
>DASRJP010000018.1:0-14173 GCA_035649415.1 Pirellulaceae bacterium
GTGATCACGTTGTTTGGCGTGCAGAGCAGCACTTCAGCGCCGGCGGCCTGGCACTGGTCGATGATCCTGTTCAGGTTGGCCCGATAATCTTCCAGCGAAACGCGGGTCATGTCGTTGAGCCCGAACATCACCGTCACCAGCGTCGGCTTGCGCTCGATGACGTCACGCTCGATCCGCTCCAGGGCGTTGGTCGTGGCATGCCCGCTGATGCCGGCGTTAATCATCGTCAGGTCGGCCTTGGGATACGTTTTCTTGAGGGCGATTCCCAGCATGTCGGTGTACGCCCGCCGTCCGCCAGTGTGATAGTAAACACCGGTGACGCTGTCGCCGAAGCAGACGATTGTGGCTGGCCCACCGGACTGGAGTGCGGCGCGCGTTTTTGGAAGTTGTCGCTCTTCTGCCTGGGCGGAAGCGCCGCAAGCGAGCAGAAACCACAGGGCGAGATGAAATCGCTGCATAAACATCTCCGAATCACTTTTTCCACAACTGCCGCTTGAGCTTGGGAAACAGCTTGAGCGCGTTCTCGCGGAGGATTTGCGTCCCGATTGTGACGGCCTGCTCTTCGCTCAACTCACCGCGGTCCACTTTCTCGGCCAGGGCTTCGGAGACGCACTGTCGCGTCCAGACCGTGGCGGCATAAATCCCCTCGGCCTGCGTCGTGTCGGCTCCCCACATGATCCGGTCCGACGGCATTACCTCCAGCCACTCCTGATAGGCCCGCTTGGCCATCGTGTAGGAAAGCTGCGGCAGCCAGACCGAATCGACCCACACGTTGCGGTACTTCATGGCGATCACGCCGGTCTCGCCGACCCAGGGAAATCCGCCGTGAAAGAGGACGAACTTGGTTTTGGGATTGGCCGCGATCATGTCCACCAGCAGCATTGGGTTGGATCCCTGGATCCGCGCCTGGCCGGTGTGAATCTGAAACGGCAATTCATACTTGGCCGACAGCTCGCAGAGCCGCCACATGATGTAATCCTGAAAATCCTTAATCTCCTCCGCTGACAGCTCCGCTTTCTTGCGGCCGAAAACCTTCTCCGCCCGCTCCCGCGGCACGTTGGCAAACTCCAGCGTCCGCTGATAGGCCAGCGTCGTCTTCAGGCAGGCGCAGTCCGCCGCGATGCCTTTCGCAAAGATCGCGTCGAGTGCCGCCAGGTAATCGTCGAGCGACTTGATCTCCTTTCCTTGCTGCCGCATGAAGAAGTATGGGCTGTCCAGCTCGCTGGCGAATGATGTTTCGTGGTAGCCGTCCACCATCGTGGTGACGTTGAGCACCGGGACGGCAAAGCGGTAGGCGCGCTCAAACTTGAATCGCGCCCAGTATGGGTCGATGAACATCAGCTCGATGTTGGCCCGCTCTGTGACAACGTGGTGCAGCCACTTGTCGCTCTTGTCGTTTTCAAAGATGCGGTCGTTCAGCTCGCGGGCCTGATCGTCGGTCATCGTCTCGAAGTCGATGCCGTAGAGGTCCTTGAACGCCGGCAGGACATAGCGGTAAAAGCTCGTGGCCCGCGCATCGTCAAAATCGTGCTTCGCCTTGTCCCACCAGACGTCGAACGACTTCCCTTCCGGCCACGCGGACAGCGGATTGATCCAGGTATAGTAGCTCCCGCCCCAGATGCTCCGCAGGGTCAGGCCGCGGCCTTTGTCGGTGACATCGCGAAGGGGAATCTCCTCAAACGGCCGCAGATGGTCGTGCGTGTCGATGGCCGGCACCGCGTCGAGCGCTTGACGAATCCGCTGGTAAACCTCGGTTTTCTTGATGTCCTCAGCGGTGGCGGATCGGGCGGTTGCCAAAACGGCAAGGATGGACAGCAGGGCGGAAAAACGAAGGGCGTGAAACATAGGGACCTCGGCGATGGGAGTCGCAATTGGCCGTACAGCATAAGATATATCGCAGCCATCATCCGCTGCTTTGATTCCTGACCCCTGGCCCCTGACTCCTGACCCTTTCCGCATGGCCTGGCTCTTCCTCCTCCTCACCGTCATTCCGCTGATCGAGCTGACGCTGCTTTTGACGTTGGGCAAATTCACCAGCGTTACCTTTACGCTGGCGTTCGTCATTCTGACGGGCATTTTCGGCGCCGTCCTGCTGCGCTATCAGGGCCTGTTCGCCTGGCGCAACGTGCAGCGCGACCTGCGCGAAGGGCGAATGCCGACCGACTCGCTGCTGGACGGCCTGATGATCGTGATCGCGGCAGTGCTGTTGATCACGCCGGGGGTGCTGACAGATCTGGTCGGAATCACACTGCTTATCCCGCCGTGCCGCCGGTTCTATCGCCTGCTGCTGGCGCGGTGGTTCAAAGCGAGGTTCCAATTGCGTTCGACGTTTCCTGGCGAGCCAGGCCCTGCGGATCGGCGATCGCAGGTGATCGACTCCTACGTCGTCGACCAAAGGTCGGACGGAACGCAGCCGCCAGCGACATGATAGCAGACGAAGGTGTTAGACTTTACCGTTAACGCAGACCTTACGGCGGACATGGGCAGCTCGCGCGACGCAATGATTGACAACCTGGCGACGTTGCCGATACTAGCGGCTACGCTGCGTTCGCGGGGGTCGCCGCGCTGATTCCGGGCAGAACAGGGGAAGTTGATGAAGACGATGGACACCGCTGGCATGAGCGAAGCGCCCACCCCCATGGCTGGCGAACTGTCGGCACAAGCGCTGTATGACAAATGCTGGGCGCTGGCGCGCAACCTGTGGTGGACCTGGCATCCAGAAGTCATCAACCTATTCCGCGACCTGGACCCGATTCGCTGGCGACAGCTCGATCACAATCCTGTCGCGCTCTTGCGTGAGTTCACCGCCGATCGGCTGGCGACGCGCGCGGCCGAAATGGTGCTGTATAGCCGCATCAACTATGCCCACCGGCGGCTGAAGGAGTACTTGGCCAACAAGCAGACGTGGGCCGCCACCAACGCGGGCGTGCTCGGCGCCAAGCCGGTCGCCTATTTTTCGGCTGAGTTCGGCCTGCACGAGTCGATCCCCATCTACTCGGGGGGCCTGGGCGTGCTGTCCGGCGACCACGTCAAAAGCGCCAGCGGCCTGGGTGTGAACCTGGTCGGCTTCGGCTTGTTCTACGACCAGGGGTACTTCAAGCAACAGCTCGACGACAACGGCTGGCAATCGGAAGAGTACTTCGACACCAAGGTTGAGAACCTGCCGGTCGAGCCGGCCCTCTCTCCCGAGGGGAAGCCGATCACCGTTCGCGTCGATACGCGAAAGGGACCGATCTTCGCCCGGCTGTGGTTCATGCACGTCGGCCGCGTGCGGCTCTTTTTGCTCGATTCCAACGTCGACGGCAACAGCCCCGAGGACCGCGAGCTGACCAGCCGCCTGTACGGCGGCGACGAACGAACACGCATCCGCCAGGAGCTGGTGCTCGGCGTCGGTGGCGTCAAGGCGCTGAGGGCGCTGGGCATCACCCCCGGCGTTTATCACCTCAACGAGGGCCACAGCGCCTTTGGTCCGCTGGAAGTGATTCGCGAGCGGATGCACGACGACGGCCTGACATTCAACGACGCGCTCCGCGAAGTCGCCCGCCAGACCGTATTCACCACCCACACGCCCGTCCCAGCCGGCCACGACCGTTTCAGCGGCGAGCAGGTCGAGGAGCATCTCGGGCCGCTGCGCGACCAGCTCGGCATCAGCTACGAGCAGCTCATGGGGCTGGGGCGCGTCGAGCCGCAGAACCCCAGCGAGCTGTTTACGATGACCGTCGTGGGGATGAAGCTCTCGCGGCGAGCCAACGCGGTCAGCCAGCTACACGGCCATATTTCGCGGCGGATGTGGGCCCAGCTCTGGCCGTGGCGGGTCGAAGAGGAAATCCCCATCGGCCACATCACCAACGGCGTGCATATTCCCACCTGGCTCGCCCAGCAGATGATGCAGCTCTACGACCGGCATTTCATCGCCAACTGGATCTTTCGCATGGGCGAGCCGGAAGTCTGGCAGGCGATCCACAACGTCGATCCTGGTGAGCTGTGGGAAACGCACAATGCGCTCAAGAATCTGCTGCTGGCGTTCGTCCGCCGCCGCGCGTCGCGGCAATGCCGGCGGCGCGGTGAAAGCGACGATGCGGTCGAGGCTGCCCGCAACGTGCTCGATCCCAACGTGCTGACGATCGGATTCGGCCGCCGCTTCGCCACATACAAACGGGCCACGCTGCTGCTCACCGATCCCGAGCGTCTGGCGGCCATGGTCAACGACCATGAACGGCCGGTGCAGTTCGTGTTTTCCGGCAAGGCCCATCCCAAGGACGAGCCGGGCAAGCGGCTCATTCAGCAGATTGCCAACCTCCGTAAGGACCCGCGGTTTGCGCACCGGATCGTGTATATTGAGGACTACGATATGAACGTCTGCCGCCACATGATTCAGGGCGTGGACGTGTGGCTGAACAACCCGCGGCGGCCGCTGGAGGCGTCGGGCACGAGCGGACAAAAGGTGGTGCTCAACGGCGGCCTCAACCTGTCGATCCTGGACGGCTGGTGGGCGGAAGCCTACGATGGCTCCAACGGCTTTGCCATCAGCCACGGCCGCAGCCACGTCAGCGACGAGATCACGGACAAGCGCGACGCCCAGGCGCTCTTCAAGGCCCTGGAGACCGAAGTTGTCCCGATGTACTACGAGCGGGACATCGACGGTCTGCCGCGGCAGTGGATCAAGTGGATGATGAACTCGATCAGCACGCTGGCGTGGCGATTCTCCGCTCACCGCATGGTGATGGATTACACGCGCAGTTGCTACGTGCCGGCCGCGGGCGGGCTGTCGTGCGACATGACGATCCGCTAAGTGGCAAACACGCCCTGCTACTTGCCGTCCTTGTCCGCGTCGCCGGGCATGGCCTTCTCGACGCGGTCCCAGGCGTCGCGGGTGGCCTGTTTGGCCTGCTCCCAGCTCAGGTTACTCTTGCGGGCGTGCCATCCCTGGGCCAGCTCCGGCTCCACGTCGTCGAACCGCCGATTGGGATAGCGAGCGCGGCTTTCCCAACCATATTGGTACGCGGGTCGATACGTTTCATAGGTGTCGGTCCCCGCATACGGACGCTCGGGGAAATGTTCCTCCCAGAAAGCATCCTCGGTGGTTGGGTCGATCTCCTCCTCGATCGCCTTCCCTGCGTAGCCGCCGGCAATGCCTCCAATGACTGCGCCGGCAATCGCCCCCACGGGTCCAAAGGCGGCGCCGGCGGCCGTTCCGGTCGCTCCCCCGACGACCGCGGCCCCCAGGCCGGCGCCAATTGGATGCGCGCCCGGCTCGCCGCTGATCGGATCTGGGTTGCGGTCGGTCGAGGATTCTTTCTCCGCGGCCTTTCGCACAGCGTCGTTGCGGGCGGCGTTGTCGCGAGCCGTATCAATGCGAACGACGTTTTCGCCGGCCGCAGTTCTTTTCACCGCCGGGCGGTTGGTATCGGACTTCGGTTTGCGTGCCATGAAATGGCTCTCCGTAGCTGGTGTTACTTTGTGAACCCGCGACGAGAGAGAGCACGCAGCGTGCCGGAGAGTACTCGTCAGTTTTGAGTGGTGAAAAGACGAAGCACCAAAAAAACAAGCACCAAATCCCAAACAAGGTCCAAAAAACGAATGAATGAAAGTCCTAAAGGTCATTCATCCATTCGTCATTCGGATTTGTTTTGTGCTTGGTGCTTGTAATTTGGTGCTTTCATCTGCTAAGGATTGCGCGGCTTGGTGTCCTCGATCGCGTCGGCTTTCCGCTCGCCTTCGCGTTCGATGGCGTCAGCCTTCCGCTCCCCGGATTTTTCCGTCAGGTCGGCGGCGCGCTCGGCCGGATCGCTGGCCGCATTGCCAAAGGCGTCTCGCCCTGCCTGATCGCGGATGCGCTCGGCTTGTTCCTGCGTGGCGTCGCGCGTTTCATCGGCCTTCTGCTGCGCCTGGTCGCGGACCGAATCGGCGGCGCGGTCCGCCGGCCCTTCGTCGCAGCCGCTGAAACAATATCCCGCGGCCAGCGCAATAAGTGGGTAGAGATACTTCACGGGATGACCCTTTCTGTTTCAAGGAAGAAGCAGCCCCAAGCTAAATTAGGCAAAACCCGTGCCGCGGAAGCTGTTCCGTTACCCAACCGAATGGGTCGAAGCGTCGCAGAGAACGGCGACAGAATGTCGGAGAAGCGGCAGATGTGGAGGTCAGGCTCAGCGGGATCGTCAGTCGGACACAATAATGCCCAGGGTACTGATGTCGTGACCCAGCTCAACGTTGAGGCCGACGATCGGTTTGCCGTCGCTGGAGAGGCAGTGCTGCTCGCCCCCCTGCGGACCCAGGCGCGGCGAGTCTTCCGAATCCTTCGTGTCCATTTCGGCACCGGAGACGCGCTGATAGCGAAGCTGTAGCCGGTGGACTACCAGCCCCTGATCGGCCCAGATCTCGCCAACCGCATAGCCGGGCGGCGCGATCCACTCGTGCAGTTCGCCCCCCTCGCGGCCGAGGCGCGTTCCCAAAATGTAGCGATCCTCGACCTGGTAAATCGGCTGAATTGCCTGCGGCGCGCCACCCCACGACTGTCCCTGGTACACGCGCATGCCCACCAACCAGCCCCCTTCGGGCGTCTGATCGCCAGCTCGCGATCCGCCGCGCGCGTCGGTCGAGGGTCCGATTCGTGCGGTACCAGTGCTCTTGGGGAGCGATTTTTCGACTTTCGGCAGCGGCAACGCGACCAAACCCTGGAGGCTGATGATGTCGTCATCCGCGTGGTAATTGCCGGCGACTCCGACGATCACTTCACCGCGGCCGGCAATGACCGGCTGTGGCCCGCCGCCATCGGAGCCCAGCCAGTTGGTGCTGTAGGAATCGTCGGGATCGAGCCGCTGCTCCTTCACCCGGTAAAACGTCAGCAGCAGGGCGTTATTCACCAGGCCGGCGCGGCACTCGATCTTGCCGACTGCATATCCCGGCTTGGCGAGCACCTGGGTCTGGGCTTCGCCTTGCTCGGCGCCGCACAGCTTGCCGAGGTGATACTCATTTTCCACCTGATAGATCGGCTGGAGCGAGCGGATCGCGCCCTCCCAGTTGTAACCGCGGACGATGCGGAAGCCGACGAGCCAGCCGCCGGGCGGCGCTTCGTCGACGAATTGAAAACGGTCGTTGCGATCCACGCGTTCCACGCGGCCGGCAAGCGACACGTCGTCCTTTTGAATTGTCAGCCGCGGCAGCGGAACTTCCGGCTTGCCCAGCGGCGGAAACTCCTCGATCTCGGTCCAGGGGAGCTTGATGATGTACTTGGGAAGCCGCGGCTGCGGAGCCTGAATGTCGGCTGGCGGATTGAGGAGCCTCGCGGCCTGGCGCGTGGAACTTGATTGACCACCAGCCTGGTGAATTTGCTGCGCAATTGTCGGGCGGGAAGGTGAGCGGCTCCAGAAGATGACCAACGTCACGCTTAGCAGTAGCAGGAACAACGCGGCCACGGGAATCGCAACCACGAGCAACACAGGCCACACCGACCGGCGGCGTGTGGGAGCCAGCGGAACTTGTTTGCTGGCGGGCGAGGGAAGTTGCCAGACCGGCGCAGACGGCGGAAGGCTCGGCGCTAAATTTGGGGACGCAGGGACTGGACCGAATGCCGGCGAACCAATTTGGGGCGCCGGTTTTGGGGCCGCGGGAGCGGGCGAGACAACCGGCGACAGCGGCGGGAAGGCGCCGAGCAGGCCAGAGGGCGCAGGCCGCGGCGCGGCAGGCGCTGCGCCCAATGTCGGTGGAGCGAGCGGCGAAACTGGCGTCAATGACGGCGCCGCGCCAGGCGGCGACGGAACTTCGGGCACATCCTCCCAATTGCCGCCGGGAAAATCGACTTCCGCCAGCGCCAGACCCTCCCACTGCGGTCCCATGGGAAAATCTGTAGCGCTCACCAGGTAGCGTTCCGGGTAAGTTCCCTGGGCCTTGAGCCGCGGACCGAGATAGTTCGCCAGATCCTGCCAGCTAATCAGCACTCTCTCTCCGAATTTGGGCTCGGCATTTTCGTTGGTCTCGCACTCCTCGCGATTGAGTAGCTTCATCAGGCCGACGGCATCCACCTTGGGAAGTGAGGTATCGACCGATTCCGTCCATAGCGCCATCGTGCCAAACCTGCGCTGGCCGGTAGACGACGTTGCCGGGAAAATCTTGTACGAGGCGAAGTAGGGCGCGTCCTCTTGTCCCTCGGCCTTGCGCTTCAGGAGTTTTTGTTGTTCGCTGTACAGACTGTTCTCGTGCAGACACCACAGCTCGCGAATGGTGCTGTGGAGCGGGTGCGTCTGCGGCGGGAGCCACGGCTGCCACTGATTACCGTCCAGAATCAGCGGAACGGCGGTCAGCGGCTTGTCGGTGATCGTCTTTGCCAGCGAGAGGGTTGTCGCCGCTAGCCGTGCTAGTTCCGGGTAGTTCTCCGTGCCTGTGATCGCCAGGGTGTGCGTAAATGGAGCAAACGCCACATGCTGACCGGCAACCGGCAGGCTGCGCAAGGCTTCTGGCCAGAGGAGCCAACTGGCGTTGTGTGGCGATTGCCTGGACGAGGGGACCCAGGTATTACCCTCGGAATGCACAAACGGCGAGGGATTGCGAAACGCCTGCTCGATGCGGGGGAGATTCTTCATCGCCAGTGCGAGGGCGGCCTCCCACGTCATGCGGGCGTGACTTAATTGAGTCTGCGTGACATGTCGCCAGGCATTCGGCAAGTCCTCGGCCAGCGCGACGACCAGGTGATCGTTGAATGGTCGCCAGGCCAACTCGGCGACCGCGGCCGGCGTATCGTCTCTCCCATCTGCTTCTCCACGCAGCGCCGTGACGGCAAAGTCGAACCGGGAGCGCAGCAGCGGGATCATTCGCGATGTATCGAGCGCGTATTTGGCCTCGGCGTGCTTAAGGAGCTGCACCCAGTGGTGCGCCAGATCGTCGATCGCTCGTTGTCCGCGGCCATCCAGCAAGGCCTCTTTGTAGCGCTCATACCATTGCTCGAGCCGCAAATGCCCGCTTGCTCCCGTGGCAGCCGAGGCCGAAACATCGACGAAGAAGGCGAAGCTCAGCTCGTCGTAGCGGGGAATGACGCTGGCGCCGAGCTGCCGCAGCCGATCGAGGACCGCCTGGGCAAAGTCGTTGCGCGAGAGCAAGCCGCTGGAGGAGAGCATGGGGAGGCTCCATTTTCCGGGACGCTTGCAGAATTCCTCTTAATTTATCCATCCGGCGGGGGAGGCAACTACCGTCGTATTCGCCACGGGCGTAGGATTCTTATCAGAAAAATCGGCTGGCAAAGGGGCCATTGGCGAGCGAGGCGTGGCATGAACGGGAACCTGGCTGATACTGCGGAGTATCCGGACCCGGCCAAGGGCGGGACCGATATGCCGCGGCCGATTTCCTGGGGGGTGCTGGTGGAGTCGGCGGCAGCCAGTCATCAGGGCCTGGTCCGCCCGGAGAATGAGGACCATTATCTGCTGTTGGAGGCGGGGCGGTTTTTGCGAACGTTGGCCACGAATCTGCCTCCCGGCAGCGTGCCGGAGACTTACGAGGAAGTGGTCCACGCGATGGGCGTCGCCGACGGCATGGGGGGACGGGCCGCGGGCGAGGTCGCCAGCCGGCTGGCCCTGACCCTGATGGTTCACCTGCTGCTGGAGGCCCCCGTTTGGATCTTCAGCCGCGAGGAGCCGCACGTTCAAACCATCGTCGAATTGACCGCCAAAAGGTTTCAGCAGGTGCATGCGGCGCTCCTGGCCAGGGGAAAAGAAGATCCACGGCTGTTCAAGATGGGGACGACTTTGACCGTGGCGCGCAGCCTGGGGACGGACCTCATCGTCGCCCATGTGGGGGATTCACGGGCTTATCTCTTTCGCCAGGGACGCCTGCAGCGGTTGACGCGCGACCACACGCTCGCCCAGGAACTTTCGGACGCGAGCATGCTTGCCGGAATTGAAGCGATCGCCCATCGCTTCCGCCACCTGCTGACACAGTCGCTGGGCGCGGACAAGATGGAGATCGAACCGCAGATCGTGCGGGAGACGCTAGCCAGTGGCGATCGACTGCTGTTGTGTACCGATGGCCTATCCGATCAGGTTCGCGAGGAGGTGATCGTCCAGGAGCTGTCGCGCGGCGCTGCACCGCAGGAGACGTGCACCAGGTTGGTGGAGCTCGCACTTGAGAGCGGCGGCAAAGACAATGTGACGGTGGCAATCGCGGACTACCGGATTGCACAAGCGGGCTAATTCGCGGCTTCCTGTCGCGGCCGCGCGGCGGTCGGTATAATCGACCGCGCCGATCGGATCCGCGCTTATATCGATCCGGTCACTGGATTCTTCCGGAGAAAGGCCATGGCCAAACGCACCACGCATCGCAGCAAGTCGGGAAAGAAGCTCTACGCTAAGCGCGACGCCAAGGGGAAATTCAAGGATATTCAGTCCTATGAGCGGGCGCATGGAACGGACATCAAGCGCAAGAGCAAAAAGGAGGCTGCAAAGAAGTCCAAGTCCACGGGCAAGTCGAAGGCGAGCAAGTCAAAGGCGAGCAAGAAGCGGACAGTCCGCAAGAAATAGCCGCCGCTCGCCTGGCGTTTGGTTAGATTCGCAGGACAGCGACGCTCGAGCCGCTTTCATAGTGCCGATCGCCGGGCGGAAAGATCGCCAGGGCATTGGCGTCCGCCAGTGTGCGGAGATCGCCAGAGCCTTTCCAGGGGAGCGGCGTGACCCGCCGCATGCCGTCGGGCAATTCGGTTAGCCGGCTGGGCCAATACGTGGCGCGCTGGCCGCGCTGCGCGTGGTCGGTGGTTAGTGCCGCTTGCACGGGCTGCTGGACGCAATCCTTATGGCCGGCGAGCTTCAGAATTGCCGGCCGGACGAACAGTTCGAAGCAGACGAGGCTGCTGACCGGATTGCCGGGGAGGCCGAAGACGAGCGTGCGATGCCCGCCGTCGTCCTTGATGCCAAACCATAGCGGCTTTCCGGGCTTGAGATTGATCTTGTGAAATACTTCGCGGACACCGCAGTCGGCCAGGACCTGCGGCACCAGGTCGAGGACACCAGCGGAAACGCCCCCCGAGAGTATCAGAACGTCGGTCCTTAGCCCTTGCCCGATTTTGGCGCGCAAATCGACGGCTGTATCCTCAGCGATTCCCAGATCGAAGCCGGCGGCACCGGCATCTTTAACCAGGGCCAGCAGCATTGGCCCGTTGGAATTGCGGATCTGTCCCGGGCCAGGGATTTCCTGTACGGAGGCGAGTTCATTTCCCGTTGCCAGTACGGCAATCCGCGGCTGAAGGACCCGCACGGTGCCGCGGCCCACCTCCGCCAACAGTCCGATCTCGACTGGCCGCAGATGCCGGTGCAGATGCGCCGATAGCACTTCGTCGCCGCGACGCATGGAAAAACCGCGGCGGACGATGTTCTGGCTGGGCTTCACCGGCGCTTCGAGGATTCGCACTCGCGGCGGCGCGGAGTCATTCTCTGCGACCGTCTTCTCCACCATCACAACGGCATCGGCGCCGTCAGGAATCGGCGCACCAGTCATGATCCGCGTCGCCGTCCCCGGTTCCACCTTACGCTCTGGCACCTGGCCGGCCGCCACTTCCTCGATCACCGTCAGTTCGGTTTGCGGACCGGTCACGGATGCGGCGATGAGCGCGTAGCCATCGACGATCGATTTGTCGTGCGGCGGAGAGTCGATGTCGCTGGTGATGGTCTCGTCGAGCGCGAGCCCCAGCGCGTCCGCCAGGGGTACCTCGCGCGGCGGTGGAAGTTCGACCTCCTGGAGAACGAGAGCCAAAGCCTCTTCGACGTTGAGCATCGTCGGTCTCGGAGGCTGTTAGCCTCCGGCTAAGAACGGAAACTACATCGCCAAAAAATTCCGCAGCATGTCGTGACCATGCTCCGTGAGAAAACTCTCTGGATGGAATTGCACGCCGACCAGCGGCAATCGCTTGTGGCGGACGGCCATGATCTCCTTGGTGCCGTCGTCCGCGTCGGCCGTGGCGGAGACAATTAGGTCGGCATTGAGCGTGTCGGGGCGGATGACAAGGCTGTGATAGCGCGTCGCGGTCAGCGGCGACGGCAGCCCTTTGAAAATTCCTTGGCCGTCGTGCGCGATTTTGTCCGTCTTGCCGTGCATCAGCCGCTTGGCCCGCACGATGACCCCGCCGGTCGCCTGGCCAATCGATTGATGCCCCAGGCAAACTCCGAGGATCGGCACCGACTCCATGAACCGCTGGATGACGGGGACTGAAATGCCGGCTTCGCTGGGCGTACACGGCCCCGGCGAGACGATGATGTGCGTCGGCTCTTTGGCGGCAATCTCGTCGAGTGTGATCTGGTCGTTGCGATGGACCTCAATGTCGAGCGACGAATCGATCTCCCCCAGCCGCTGGACGAGGTTGTAGGTGAAAGAGTCGTAGTTGTCGATGAGGAGAATCATGGCGAATGGCGAGTGGCGAATCGCGAATGGGGAAGTGGGAGGCGGCAGGTACCATTCGCCACTCACGATTCGCCATTCGCCTGATTGCTTACGGCTGGTCCTGCAAGTGAATCTCCGGAATCAAATCCGGCACGATCTCGACCTTGGGAAATTCTTCCGGGCTGTCAAGGATCGGCTGGCAGCAGGCGGTTAGCTCCTCGAGAAGTTTTTCCAGGTCCACGCCCAAATGAAACGGCCGGTAATCGTTGAGATACGTCTGGCATCCATGGTACAGCTTTTTCGCCCCGCGGGTATTGCCGTTGCCAAAGTGGTGCAGGCAGACGGCGACCTGGATCAGTCCCTGGTAGAACCGGCGGTCGGGGCCGGAGTAATCCTGCCACAGGTCTTCCCACACTTCATGCGCCTCGTAAAAGTCGCAGGTGTTGAAGTGCTCGATGCCCTGGAGATAGCGAGGGTCGTAGTCGGACATGAAGGCGAGCGGGGGCGCGTGAGCCCCCGATTCCGCGTGGCAAGGTCCAAAGTTACGCCACCGGGGAGCTTACGCTTCCCCGCTCGCCGCGACTAGTCCCGCATTTTCATCAAAAGCACGATGATGTTCCACAGCAGGGTCATCAACGACGCAAACAGGGCCAGGGCGGCCGCCACGTGCTGGTTCGTGCGGTAGTGGTGCAGCACGTACGACGTGTGGTAGAGGATGTAGCCCCCCGTCAGGCCGATGAGTGCCGCCGAGAACCAGACGCCGAGTGGAAACTGAAAGATCACGCCGGCCACGATCGTCCCCAGGGCGACGAACCCGCCGAGCCAGAGGTATTTTCCCAGCCCGACAAAGTCCGCCCTGGTGATGAACACCATAGCCGTCAGCCCGCCGAAGACCAGTGCGGTGAGAATGCCGGCGGTCGGCAGAATCAGTGGATCGACCCACGTCGCCATGTATAGCAGCGGTACGAACACGAGCGATTCCGCAACCGTATAAAGTCCGAGGCCCGCGTACTGCATCGCCGGCGATGCGTCCATTTCGGCCCAGTGGTTGGCAATCCAACTTGCTCCCATCAACATGCCCAGGACGACCAGCCAGCCGATGGGGCTCAGCAGGATCGAGCCGACCGTGGCGTCGAGCACGGCCAGGGGCGTGAAGGCGAAAATTGCGGTCAGGATGCCGGCGAAAACGGCCAGCGCCCCAAACAGGTGCAGATACGTTCGGCGGATGAACGCCGTCCGCTCCGACTCCTCGGCCTGTGCGGCGGGAATGGCCAGTGCGGCGACATTGGGTGCGGCATAGGGATTGGCGTAGTCGTAGCGGCTCATGGATTGCCCCTTCGTCGTAGGACAGGTTTTCAACCTGTCCCAAAAAGACAGTAGAAAGATCAAAGCTCAAAAGCCTGTCCGACCTTTGGCAGGACGGCAAACAACTTTACGACCGCTGGCATCATGGTCAAGCGCGCCGCTGCACCCCACTGGCCCCGCCGCGGCAATCAGTCGCATGCCGCAACTGGTTGTCCCTTTGGCGCTTAACGCCAAAAGCCGTGTTGCCGCCTGTGGCGGCAGGGGGTAGCATGACCGGCACGTGTGCGCGAGTGGCGCCGAAGAAGGCCCGTTGTGCGAGCCAAGCCAAGGTCACCCAAACCGCTTCGCCCGTCGAAGGAAAGGTGAACTATGCCCCGCTATTGGATGACCGTTGCTCTGCTTGCCGGGTTCGCAACTGCGGGGTGCGAATCGACGACTTCATCGCCACCTGGAAGTGGCACAAAGCAGCAGACGACGGATAACGCGTCCTCCTCCAAAGGATCGGATGCCAAAT
>DASRJP010000019.1:0-10720 GCA_035649415.1 Pirellulaceae bacterium
TGAGCGGAAGAGCCGGCTCGAAGTTGCCAATATTGTTGGGGCAGCGTGTTGGCTTGCAAGCGTTCCAGCTTTTGCGTGTCGACGTGCTGGCGCATCCACACATAGCCAGGTCGGTAGAGCCAGCCGTCGTGGTACAAGAGCTGCTTGGAATTCGGTGAGGAAGCGACCCCCGAGTTCACCCAGATGGGGCGGCCATCGCGGAGAAATCGCTCGCCGGAGAATCCCAAATCGGTCCGCGTGGATGCTGCCGCGCCGATGACTTCCTCGACAACCGAGACATCCAGCATTGCCAGGTCGATCTCCAGCGGCGACAACCCGCGGCGATCCACCCGGACGTATTCCTTGCCGTCGGCGTGTCTCACCTGGCAGAGATCGCCCGGCTGAAAGGCCGTGTTCACATCTGCGGAAGCTTGCTGCCGCGGGCGTCCTGCGGCAACGTCTTTGGCCTGGAAGAAGATATTGGCGGAGGCCTTGCCGTTGGTGTCCACTTCCAACAGCCCGAACCAGGCGCGATTCGTCGCTCCGAAGCAGCCTGCCATCAGGCTTCGCCGCGGCGAGAGCCCGATGATCTTGTGCCCGTTCGAATAGCTGGGCGTCTTTCCCTTGAACGTGGCCAGGCGAGTTCCATCGGGCCGAACCACAAGGATTCCCTGGCCAAAGGCATGCAGCCAGATGCACTCTCCGTCCCATGCGACTTCCCAGAACAGAGCATGTTTGGCACGAGACTCCGTCAGCTTCAGTTCGCGGAGTACGCCCGGCTCGTGCATGACAAAGAATCTGTCCTTCGTCCAATACACGTCACGCTGGCCGCAACGAAGCATGCCGATGATGAGCGGCGACTCGTCGGTGTCCCCGCCGCCTTCGACAGCCAGCGCGATTGGCTCCAAGTGCATCCGCCCCAGTGGTCCGAAGCTGCCGCGTGGCAGCGCCGCCGCCGGAGCAACGGTTGGCTGACGCTGCGGCCGCATCAGCTTGAGATTGATCACGTCGAAGAGCGGATCGTCGCTGCGCCCAATCCGCCGCATTTCTTCCAGCAGTTGCTCGAGTTGGTCGCCCGATTTGTGTTGCTTCCGATGGTCCACGGCCAAGGCGAAATGTCCGTAGAGCCGAGCGGACTCGCGCTGCGAAGCGCTGAGATCCGTCAAGAGATCCATCCACGCGAAATAGTTGTCATCGCCCGGCTGGGGAACGTATTCGAAGGAAAACAACCCCGCCAGATTGCTTGAGGTCCGAGCATTCGCGGGAAGGTTGCGAGTGAGCAAGTCTCGCAGACCGGTCAAACTCTCGGCACTGAAGCTGTTGAACATAACGTCGCTGACGACGTGATTCGTCAGCACGTGTTGCTCACCATAGAACGGATCACTCAAGTGCTCCGGGAGCCGACGGCCGGCGGGCAATTCGCTGATGAGCGGATAGACATCGCGGAGGAATTCGCGCTGGGCCATACAGGCCGGCTGCATGGCTTCGAATTTGGGAGGATCCCCGGGCAACGCGGCGGCAAACGCGTACGGCGGCGGATACCAAGTGTGCTTTCCCAGGATTCCCAGTGCATCGACACGGCCAAGGAGCCGATTGCGGATCAGATAGGCCAGGTGTTCCAGCCCCACGCCGTAGTCGTGCGCAGCCAGCCGCAAGGCGCGCTGGCGTGGTTGGGGTGGCAACGGCTTCGCGAATCGAGCCGGATGCCAGTTCTGGATGAGATCGGCCTGGAAACGGTGCTGGTACTCGCTGATCAACCTGGCCCGCTGCAGTGCATCGTGCGGGTCGAGGACCAGCGCCGCTTCGCGCAGGGAAGTGGATTGCTCCCAGTTGCCGAGTTCTGCGAACCGTTGTGCGTGTCTGCCAAGGGTCTCCCGTTGGACCTTCAGAGATAAGGCAGGCACGCGGCTTTCACTGGCGGCCAACAGGCGCCTGGCGAAATCCTGGGCGAGCCACGGGCCGACGGCTTCGAGTTTCAGCGTCTTGTCTACCTGCTCTCTCTGATCGTTGCCGTGAGCCAGCTCGATGTGCAGATCGACGTGCCGCTGCTGGTCCTTGTCCGGCGGAGCAACTCGGTAGGTTGCCTTCACCACGGTTGCAATGGGGCGCTTTAAGCCGCCGCTCAGCGTCGTCTCCAATTCGCGCAAGATGGCCCGCGCTTCCTCGATCTCCACGACCGCTACGCCGGCGTGCGCCATGAGCGAGTTGCCCAGCAGGTCGCTCCAGCGAGTCTGCAGATAGTCAAAGTGTTGCTCAAAATCCTCGGAGAGGAATGGCGGCGCCGCAATAATGTGCTGGATGCCGCCCGCAAACCGTTGGCGAACTTCGTCGACGGTCGCAGCACAATGCTGGACCAGTTTCTCTACGTCCGCTTTATCCTTGTAAGCAAAGGTCCCTTGCCACAACCGGACACCCAGATCGGCGTCGCACACGACGACGTAGAGCACGGGTCGATCCATCTGACGCTCGAACGACAAGATCATTAAGGCGTTGGCCCTAAGCGTCTGGCCAAGCTGCAACCGCTGCGAAACGTGGTCCGCCTTCATCAGGGCCGCGAGCTGCAGCTCTCGCGTCGCCGCTTGCAAGCTCTCCCGTTCAACGAGCTCCAGCGACTCGTTCCGGGAGAGTTCGACGGTTAACAGATCCGGTAACCCGCTCTTCGCGACTTCGTCGGTCGCCATCAATGCCCATCGCCGAAGGGTTTGCGCTTCAGCAAGTGCCCCAGGCAAGAACAACAAACTAAGGGCCAGTAGCGATGGTCGCATCATGTTCGTTTGGACTCAGCAGGCCGTAAATCATCATAGCCGGAGCAACGGCCTGACGCCGTTTAACCGCTTGCGATCGGATGGCCTGCGGTTCCTTGTTAGACCACTCAGCAGGTCGGATCTTGGGCAAAATCATGCCAAGGATTGGCCGGTTCCTGAGTCTAATACAGAGACTGGCGTGCGGGAGCCCGGTTTTGTGCGTCGATCGAGTCCGGGAATGTGGCGAGGTAACCTTGGCGGTGGAAGACTCGGAATTGATCGATTCGTATCGAGCGACTGGCCGCCGGGACTCGCTGGATGAGCTGGCGCGACGGTATCTGGGGCGGATGCGGAACGTCGTTTATCAAATGGTTCTCGACGACGAAGCGGCCGACGATTTGACTCAGGAGGTGATGTTGAGGGCGCTGCGCGGATTGGCGAACTTCAATGGGCAGGCGGAGTTTGCCACCTGGATCTATCGGATTGCGATGAACACCGTGTACTCGTTCCTGGCTCGACGACGCCGATCGCCGCTGCGTTTCCCCGGGGAACTGCCGGAGCCGATCGATGAGGCCGCCGAATCGCCCGAACGGGCGGCTATGCGGGCGGAACTGGACGGTCGCATCGCCCAAGCGCTAGACGATCTTTCCCCCAAGCTGCGGGCCGCGATCGTCCTGACAACCCTGCACCATTGGAGTCCGGCACAGGCGGCAGAAATCGAAGGCTGTTCGACGGGAACCATGTACTGGCGAATTCACGAAGCGCGAGAGCAACTCCAAGGGCAACTGGCAACATGGCTAAAGATATGAACGAAACCAACGGCGACCCGCTCGAGCTACTGCTTCGCGGTTGGGCCGATCGGCATGCTGCGGACTCTGGATCGCTCGATCGAATCCAGGGCGCGATCGGGCAGGCAATGGAGAACGATGACAAATCGCAGATCGCGGACTCGACGGTTGCGGCGCCCGGCCGATGGCAATCTCGTGCATTGTGGTTTGCGATCGGAGCAGTCGCCGCGTCATTGTTGGCAATGGTGTCGATCATGTTGTGGTCGCCGAAGCGACCAGAGATCGGCGGGCACGATCCGCCCCAGCGCAGCGGTGGCGTACAAGCTGCCATCACGCCGGACCAAGTTGCCCGCGACACCAAACTGTTTGCCGAATTGGACCGAATGTTTGGGCGGCAGTTGCGGTGGATTGCGGAGTCGGATGGGAAGCTGGAATTGGGAATCGAACCGGACGCTGCAGCCGCGCCGCCGGCGAATTCGAAGCCCGTGACCATTCGGTTCACGGTGGTCAAACGCGTGCAAGGCGATCGGGATTGGAGCGTTGTTTGGACGGTCAATCTGGTGGCTCGCAATGAGCAACTGGTTCAGTTGCAGCCGGCCCAGGCCGATTCGCCGAGCCTGATGGTTTGGGCCTATCCGCTGCCCGACGGCCAAATTGCCTGCGATACCGAATGGTCTCTTGGCGGCAGCGACCGTTTGCACGGCAAGGCCAGCGAATTGCAATCGGCGGGCGATGTCAGGGAACTGGCTTCGGCAGCAGAAGGGGGCGTCGAGTATCGAGTGTATCAAACGGTCCAACTACTGGACCATGAGGTGATTTAATGCTGTGGCTCAAGGCATGCCTGATGTCCATCGCGTGCCCAACCGCGGCGCTCTTGCGGGCGGACGATGCGATCGAGCTGGCGCCGAGGAACGAGCCATCGGCCGTATTCGGAGACAGCGAGGCGACATTTACTTACGCGGTCAAGTCGGAGGGACGATTCAACGGCGCACTCACGTGGCGGCATTCGGCCGGCCAGCGAACCATTGCTCGCGGCGAGATTCCTGTGCCGGACACGGGCGAAATCACGATTCAGCTCAAGATCCCTCCGGTACGCGAGGCGGTTGCCGTGGAAACGACGTTGACCGTTGCCTTGCAGCCCCGCGGTGGCGGCGAGGCGGTCGCCAGCCACTCGCGCCGTGTGTGGATATTTCCGCGAGACCCCTTTGCCGGCCGCATTCGTTGGCTCGAGTCGCTCGAAATCAGGCTGTTCGATCCGAAGGGAGCCACTCACGATGCTTTCAATGCCTTGAGCATTCCAATGCAGGAAGTTCGCAATCTGGCCGCGATGCAGCAAGTGGAGAGCGGCGTGGTAATTATCGGCGAGGGTGTTTCCTGGCGAGATTACCGCGCGCTGGGCGATGCGCTTCCGGTGGTGGCGGCGAAGGGCGTTTCGGTCCTCTGCCTGGCGCCGGCCGACGGCGTCTTCGTCCTGCCCGGCACCCGCGAGGCGGAAGGCCCAGCGCCGCGCAGCATCTCTCTGTGCCGCGAAGATCTGATTGCCAGGTACGACAAGCGTTTGGACGTGGCGGCTTGGAACAGCCGCGGAGAACTGATCGCCCGCAGGATGGACATCACCAGCGATCGCCGCCTGGTAACGGTCGAAGTGGCCGCGGACGAGACCGGTTGGCCGTGGCTGGAGCTCGAGTACTCCAGCCAGGGCAAGTGGATTGTGTGCGGGTTCGGCGTGATCGAGCATTGGGAGGCGAGCCCCAATGCGCGATTCTTCCTGGCGGCCTTACTAGAACAATTCTCTCACCGTCGAGGAGACAATAAATGAGGAGTGTGTCACGCATGATTCGGCTGCCAGTGTTTGCAGCCGTGGCGATCGCAGCGGGCGCCAGTACCTTCTGTGTACAGGCCGCCGACAAGGACACGAAAGAAAAGAACAAGGTCTATCCCGTAGCGATCTTTCCCTTCCAGGAACGCGGACGCGAGGTCAGCGAGCTGGGCAACAAGGCGACCGACCTGCTGTTCGCCAATCTGGCGGCCGAGCCGGAGCTGTACCTCGTGGAGCGCGCCGATCTGAAGAAGATCCTCGACGAGCAGGAGTTGAATGTTTCCGGGCTGGTCGACCCGGCGACCGCAACCAAGGTGGGCCAACTGACCGGCGCCAAGATTCTGGTCACCGGTTCGGTGCTCCAAGTCGATACATCGCTGTACGTGATCGCCAAAGTGATCGGCACAGAAACCAGCCGCGTGCTCGGAGCGTCGGTCAAAGGGGGCGTCCGCGACGATTTGGGCGGACTCGTGGAGGAACTGGCCAAGAAGGTGAACGAGCTGGTGGCGACCCGCTCCGGAGAGCTGGTGGCCAAACCGGTCACGCGCGAGGACCAGCTCGCAGATCTCAAGAAGAAGCTGGGCGGCGGCAAACGGCCCACGGTGGTCATCGACGTGAAGGAACGGCACGTCGGCCAGGTCACGATCGATCCCGCCGCGCAAACAGAACTGGCGTTGTTCTGCAGCGAAGCGGGTTTCCAGGTGCTCGAACGCCAGGAGGGCAAACAGAAAGCAGATGTGCTGATTACCGGCGAAGGCTTTAGCGAATTCGCCGCGCGGCACGGCAATCTGGTGTCGGTCAAGGCGCGGTTGGAGGTCAAAGCAGTCGATCGCGCCACGGGCCGCCTAGTGGCCATCGACCGCCACGTTTCGATCGGCGTGGACCTGAGCGAGCAGCTCGCCGGCAAGAACGCGCTGCAAGACGCCGCCGCCGAGCTCGCCGGTCGCATCTTGCCCAAGCTCGTCGAACAGGATAAAGGCAAATCGGCCAAGAAGAAGTGATCGGAATGGCGGCTATGGCAGGACATCGGGTGACCCCAGTTGTGCGTATGCTTGTGACATGGGCGATAGCCTGCGCGCTCCTCAGCGCACCAGCAGCCGCGGATGATGCGCTGCGGCGGTGGGCGATTGTCGCTGCGGACGAGGTTCGCCAGAGCGGCCTGGCCGATCTTTTGATTGCCGAAGCGACGAAGCTGCCCGCGATTGAGCTGGTGGAGCGCGACGAACTGGACCGTGTGGCCAACGAATTGGCGATCGGTTCGCTCGTTGCCCCCGATGGTGTAGCCGGCCGGGCCAAGGCCGGACGCTTGCTGCGGGCCGACGCCCTGCTGCTGCTGTCGCCCGCGGCTGGAGATCCAGCAGGCACGTTGCGGCTCGTGATTTGCGAGTGCCGCCAAGGCGCGCGGCTGACCGCCGTTGACATCGCCCGCCAGAGCGTGTCGTTGGAAGACTCCGCACGGCTGGCCGCCGCCGAAATCGCCCGCGTCCGCCAGCA
Source organism: Pirellulaceae bacterium (assembly GCA_035649415.1). GTDB lineage: Bacteria > Planctomycetota > Planctomycetia > Pirellulales > Pirellulaceae > DATKDU01. The sequence goes on from DASRJP010000019.1 coordinate 6,825, forward strand.
CTATGGCGGCGGCATCCGGCTGGTCGTCGGCGTGCCGCCGCTGGTGTCGCGCAACCTGGAGCATCGCTTCGATCATTTGCAATCGCGCTACGCTGAGTTGATCGCCGGCTCGCTCTCGTTGCAGCCCGGCGTCGCCGTCGTGGAAGTCGACGAGGCCCGGGCCATCGTCAAAGAGCGCTCGCTGGCAGCTGGCGGCGAGATCGAGCGCATCACTCCGTTCATCTTGAGCGGCAGCTTTCGCATGTTTCAGCCGGCGGCCGGAGGCGAGTCCCTGGTTGAAACGTCGATCGAATTGACGGCGGGCGACAAGTCGCGGACCATGCCCGTCAAGTCGCTGCCGCTGTCTGAGGTGCCGGCCTGGCTGATGAACGAACTGGCAGGGGAGTTGCTGGCGGCCACCGGCGAGAAGTTCATGCCGCTAGACAGCCGACAGCAGCGCGAGGCCCTGCTCCGCCAGGCCGACGCCTTCAGCCAACTGGGCGACTGGCCGCGCTCGGCCGGCCTGCGCGAGGCCGGGCTCGCCCTGGACACCAGCGACGCCACGCAGCATGCCCGGCTCGTCGACAACTATCAGCAGCGGTTCGTGCGCGACTTCCAGCAGCTTTGGTCGTGGAAGAAGGTTCCCGAGGCAGCTCGCTTGCCGATGTTGGAGCAGGCGGCCGACCGCTTCATCTCCGCGATGGAGCACCTGGAATACCTGGTGCGCAATCGGCGGATTGGGCGCGATGAGGCCACGGCCCTGCTTCAACGGCAAAAATGGGAAGGGCCGGGCGCGTTCTTCCATCAAATCAGCCAACGGCCGGCCGACGAAAAAGCGGCCCTCGAGCGTTTGCTCGACGCCGAGCGCCGGTTTGTCGTCGACTCTGGCGCGATCGTCCCCGAGTTGCCCGACACGCCTGCATTGCCGGCGGCCATTGTGCCGCCCAGGAATCCCGAGCCATGGCACGACGTGCTGCTGCGCCGCGTGATGAACCAAGTCGAGTACCGGCAGCACGATCGCACGTCACTGGAGTACCTGGCCAAGGTGCTGACTCGCGTGCTGCCGCCCCAAGCGCCGACTTCGTACTCCACCAGCCTGTTCTTGCAGCAATACTCACGAGAACTGTGCGAAGAGCGCTACCGCAACGACCCGGAGCGCGGGCAGACCTGGGCCGCGTTTCTGCAAACGCTGCTGGAATCCGACCGCGACACGGCGCGGCTCTACGGCCGGATGGGAACGCTCGAATACTCGCGGGCCAGGTTGGGAGATCCAAAGTCAGCCGCTCGCGAGGACATCGTGCGCCTGCTGCGCGAGGTCGACGAAGTGCTGTACGAGATCGTCGGCCGCCGGTCGCAAAGCGACGACGTGTTTCATACCTTGTTTACGACCCGCCGCTCTCTGCTGGGCCAGTTGGATCCGGCGCTCAGTCCCGATTCGCCCAAGGAGCTGCCTGCTGCCACATCGTTAGGGCGATTGCGGTTTCAACCCATCGACCTGCGGTTGTCCAGCAGCGACAAGCCGCTTGCCGGTTACGCGGCGGCGCCGTCGCTGCCGACGCCGCAACCTCCCTTCGTGTTCGAGGGCCAGCTCAACTGCGGCAAGTTCGACGCCTGGTGGGGCGAAACGACGTTCTTCCTGATGCATCGGCCGGGCGAACTGCGGCCGCTGCCGCTGACCGGCCATCCTCAATGGTCCCGCTTCGGAGCGTTCTCCAACGTCACCTGGGACGGCGAGTGCCTGTGGCTGCTGGTCGCCGGCTGGGGTGTTTACGTACTCGACGCCGAGGGCAACCTGCTGACGATGTACAATTCGTCGACGCCGCTGCCCGGCATCGACCACGGGCTGCAACTGCTGGGCGTTTCGCCGCGCCGCGCACTGGCCGTGGGCAGTTTCGGCGAGCACCACCGCGCCTGGTGCGGCATGCTGGAAGTGTCGGCCGACAACAAGCCGGGCATCCGCCTGTTTCACGAAGCCACGCGCGTGCCCGAAGGGCGTCCGCCGCAGGAAGCCAACGCCGACCCGGCCACGGCGTTCCAACCTTCATGGATCCATCGCTTCCACGGTCAGGAAGACGATCAGACGGTGTTGGTCGGCCGCAATGTTCCCATTGGCGGAGGCGTCCGGCTGAGCAACCGGCCGCTCTCGATCGATCTGAAAACGCTGGCCGTGGGCGTGGTGGAGTGCGAAACCCGGGGCTTCGCTGGCAACGGCGCCATGTTCAGCCGCGACGGGCACGTGCTGCACGCCAGCAGCTCGGTGTACCATTTTGCGCCGAGCGAGCAGCGAGGGCAGCTTGGCGCTCCGGCAAGGCTGTTCGATCACCCGTTCCCCTATTTTCATCAGCTCGTACCCCACGACGGCTGGCTGTACGTGCCCGGCAACGTCTGGCGGCGAATTCGCCAGGACAACTTCGAGGTGGAATACCTGCTGCGCCCGGCCACTGTCTTGCCGGGGCCGTACAACAATTTGCGAATTGGCGTCTCGGCCCAGTACGGGCTGATCGGTTTCCGCTCTCATTTGTATCCCAACGAAACCGGCAACCCGGTGCTCTACCAGGTTTCGATCGCCGGCGAAGATCCCTAGTGCTCGGTCAAAGCAGAGTTTTAGGGTAGACGGTTTTTAGTTTGCAGCGGGCGTCGTCGATCTTCACTTGCCAGTCCACGCCGAGTTGGGTAGCGGTGAGGTCGATGGGCCAGCCTGTGACTTCAGTTTGGAGAGTGGCCAACTCGCCGATGCGCCGGTCGTGCAGGCACTGGCGCGTCAGGCAGCTGAGTTCGTTCTCCGCGATATTCAGCCAACTGCCGTGCTTGGGGCGTGTAGCAGAATTCAATGCGGCGGACGTGGCAGCGGGCCTCCCCGTATCGGACGCAATTGCGAACCCGTCACATCACCAGTACTCGGTTGACGCTGCTGAACTGTTCGTAGTGCTTAAACCCGCGGCTGGTGTCGGCCAGCTCACTCTGGCCAACTATCGACGCGCCAAAAACAACACTGCCGTCCGCGAAAACCGTCAGCGTCCCAGTTCCACCCAATTCCGAGACGTTCAACTCGACTCCTCCCGCCCCCGTGCTGTCGATGAGCCCACTGCCGGCCAGGGCCGAGACGGAGAACTCCACCGCGCCGGTCCCCGAGTATGGGACCTCGCCGGTCCCCGCCAGCGCCGAAACTGCGAACTCGACCGAACCACTGCCCGAGTAAGGATGCTCGCCGGTGCCGGCCAGCGTAGAAACGGAAAACGCAGCCGCCCCAGTCCCAGTCGATTAGATTGTGCCGGTGCCAGTCAGCGCCGAGACGGCGAACGAGACGCCACCGGAGCCTTCCCAATCGTTGGTGCCCTCCTGGTAGTCTTCAACCTCGATACCCAGTCCTTTGCGCAGCGGCGCCAGGGGATCTTCGGTGCCGGACCACGAATACGGCTCCTGTGCGTCGCTCTCGCAGGTCCAAGGTCCGCCCGCCGAACCGGTGACGGCGTAGCCGACCAGCTCGTCGATCGGCCCGCTGGTCAGTCTGGCCGGGCTTTGTCATGCGCGGTAGGGTTGTGACATGGACAGGAACACTATAGCGCCGATCGCGCTCTGGAGCGCAGCGATCCTTGCCACCATTCTCGTTGGCAGTTACCCGGTGGGCTACTTTTGCCTCAGCGAAGAACGTGCCACAGGCCGGGGGATAATTCGCGTTTTTCCGAACGAGTCCTGTGCCAGGGCTTACCACCCAGCCAGCAAGGTAGAGCGGTGGCTCACCGGCAAGAGAGTATTGCTGGGCTCCTACTAAGGAAACTGACCTTCCCCACGAACTGTGGGCGCGGGCGGCGAATTAAGTGAAGGTGGCTTCGTACTCGGCTGGGCTACGGTAGTCCAGCGCGGAGTGACGACGTTTGCGGTTGTAAAACACTTCGAGGTACTCGAACAGAGCCAAG
>DASRJP010000020.1:0-13676 GCA_035649415.1 Pirellulaceae bacterium
TGGGCCAGCTCGTCACGGGCGACGATGACGCCTCCTCAGGCCCTCGCCAAAAGAAGGGCAAGGGCAAACGAGGCCGCTCAGGAAAGGGCGGCTCCAGCGGCGCGGGCAAAGGGATTCCGAAGCCGTTCAAGTCGAACTGAGGGACTCAAGTTGTGCGCGGGTCTCCTGACCCCGCACGCCCACTGACCGAAGGTCTCCTCGCTTCTCGCACAAGGCGGAAGAGGAGACCTGCGGTCGGGCGTTTCGGCGGGGTCAGGAGACCCGCGCCGAACGGAGGGATCAGAAGACCCACGCCGAACGAGTCAACCCTTCACCTACGACGCCTGGTGTCGCGGCATTGCCGAGGGGCGGTCGTACGTCAGCGATGGCTACGCTCATCCCGTAGTGTTCGAAGTCAATGGCGTCGCGCCCGGCGATGGCGACGTGAAACTGCCGGCCGCCGGCAAGGTGCAAATCAAAGCGCAGGTCGCCTTCGCCGCCGAGACGCCGCTGGCCGTGGCTTATGGGACGCTCACGCCAGCCCAAGGTAAGCGCGTGATCGGTGACACGCGGATTCTTCACGGCCCGCGGCGCGATGAGGAAATGCTGGTTGGCGGGGATCGGCTGGTGGAACTGGTCGTGAACGGAGTGCCGGTCGCATCGAAGCGGATACCAGCCGACGGCAAACTGCACGAGCTGACATTCGAGGCCACTATCAAGGAAAGCAGTTGGGTGGCGCTGCGGCACTTTCCTCAGTTCCATACCAACCCCGTTAATGTCATCGTCGCTAGCAAGCCGATCCGGGCGTCCGAAGAAAGCGCCAGGTGGTGCATCGAGGTAATCGACTTGCTGTGGAAAAACCGAGAAAAGAATATCGTCCCACCCGAACGGGACGCCGCCCAAGCAGCCTTCGAGCGGGCGAAGGAGCGCTACCGGCAGATTGCGGCCCAGGCCGCGGCGAATTAGCGCAACCTTCCTCTATTTAAAGCTTTCCGCTCGAACTCGGCAAACTTGACAATTGCCATAGATAACATAGTGTTTATCTGGCAATCAAACTTGCCATAAAACCGGACCGCGCTCGCTTTTGGTCCGGGTGCACATCGCCTATTTCGTGAAAGAACATATCCATGCGATCCAATACGCTTCGTCGTCGTGCGTTCTTCGAACCTCTCGAAAGTCGCCGTGTTCTGGCGGCTTTGGTGGACGTCGATTTCACCGGCGGCGTTCTGACCATCGTCGGTAGCAATAAGAGCGACAAGATTTTCGTTGACTCCGATGGCACGAACCTCACCGTGACGGGCAACGGCGTGACGGAATCGTTCTCGCTCGCCCCCACGGATCCCATGGATCCTTCGACGGGCACCACCGTCTCGTCGATCTCGGTGGACGGCGGCAACGGAAACGACTGGATTCGCTTTGGCCTCGGCATTACTGCGGATGCCACCATCTTCGGCGGTAATGGCAACGACCGCATCTTCAGCGGCGGGGGCAACGACACGATCGACGCCGGCGCTGGAAACGACCGCGTGCGCGGCGGCGCCGGCAACGACACCATCTACCTCTGGCAGGGGAACGACTGGGCCTGGGGTGAAGATGGCGACGACAAGATCTATGCCGACATCGGCAATGACAAGATCTTCGGCGACGCCGGCAACGACGAGCTGTGGGCGTGGAACGGCAACGACGCGCTCAATGGCGGCGACGGCGACGACATCATGCACGGCGAAAACGGCCACGACCGGATGCGCGGCGGGCTGGGCAACGACCAGCTCTTCGGCGAGGGGAATAAAGATCAACTCCGCGGCGAAGACGGCAACGACTTCCTCGACGGCGGCGACGACAAGGACCTGCTGTGGGGCGGCGCTGGCAACGACATCCTCAGCGGCGGCGCCGGAAACGACCACCTCAACGGTGGCGAGGGAGAAGACTTCCTCGACGGCGGAGACGGCAAGAACAAGCTGGTTGACGGAGACGAGTTTGACATCGTCACCGGTTTGACCGCCGCGCTCACCAGTGCCACGACCACCGCCACCGGCAGCGCCACGATGGCCATGGACAATGCGGACGGCACTCCTGAAGTGGAGCTGCAGGTCACGCTTTCCGGCCTGACCGCCAGCACGGCGTACGACTTGATGATCGGCACGATCACGGTGCCGTTCACGACCGACGCCAGCGGCGGAGTTACGCTGAAGTTTTCGAGCAACCCGGATGAGTTGGACGAGCTTCCGTTCCCCGCCGGGCTGGTTGTGAACTCGGGCACGACGATCAGCGTCGTCGGCACCGACCTGACCGGAACCTTTGCTTGATTCATTCAATTGAGGTAAGCCACGTCCCACGGGTGGCCCACCCAGCGCCATCTGATTCGACCACCCGTGGGACAAACGGACAGTGACGAGGTCCTCCCAGCGAGGATCGAAGACTGACGCTTCAGGCCGCGGCCGCTTTGGCCGCGGCCTTTTTTGTTCGGCAAATGGCCCAAAGTTTGCTTCAGTCTTGGCCGCCCGCCTCCGGCGAGTTATCTAAAAAAGCCAGCTAGGGGGTATTGAATACCGCTGGTAAATCTGGATAAGCTGGGCGGAGTTGGACTGGGTCGTGGGGGAGGTCCTTTGACCCGGTTGTTGGGGAATCATTCCGCTTTTCGCGAAGCAATCGCTTTCGTCGGTTCGCAACGTTTGTCTGACGCGTCTGTCGCCCGGCGAGGCAGTTGGTCTGCCCGCTAGCCGACAGCCCTCTGTTCCACATCTCGTTCGGCTAGGAGAAGAGCCATGGGTCGTCCGTCACTGCGCCGTTTGCTGTTCGTCGAGTGCCTGGAGAATCGCCGCCTGCTCGCGCACAACATCCATCACAATCCAGGGGGTGGTGGCGGAAATCCCCACAATGGACCCGAGGACCCCATCGAGTTTGTAGGCGGCGCGCTGACGATCACCGGCACAAACAAAGGCGACCGCATCACGGTGGACTCCGACGGCACGACGCTGACCGTCACCGTGAACAAGACCACCGAAACGTTCGATGTGGCCGCTGTCACCTCACTGACCATCGACGGCGGCAGGGGCAACGACCGGATCACGATCGACGAAGAGGTCACAGGCGCGGCGACGATCGACGGCGGCGCCGGCAATGACCGCATTGTCGGTGGCGGAGGCGATGACGAACTGAGCGGTGACGTCGGCAACGACTGGCTGTGGGGCGGACCAGGCGCGGACGCGATCGATGCCGGCGCCGGCAATGATCACGTGTTCGGCCAAGATGGGGACGACGATATCACTCTCGGGGCCGGCAACGATGCGGCCGACGGCGGAGAAGGAAACGACCTCATCAGCGGCGGCGATGGCCATGACCGTATTCGCGGCGGCGCAGGGGACGACCAACTGCTGGGCGAAGGGAATAAGGACCATCTCTTCGGCGACGACGGCAATGACTTCCTCGATGGCGGTGACGACAAAGATCATCTCTTCGGCGGCGCCGGAGACGATCTCCTCAGCGGCGGCGCGGGGAATGACCACCTCGACGGCGGCACTGGCGACAACCAGCTCGACGGCGGTGAAGGGAAGGACAAGGAAGTGAACGGCACGCCGATCGATCTCGACCAGGTGCTGTCGGCGGCACTGACCAGCGCAACCGACTTGGATGCGACGGGCACGGCCACGTTTGCCTTCACGACGGCCGAGGGCGCGCCAGAGTTTGAGCTTAACGTCACCGTCCAGGGATATACGGCCAGCTCGGCGCTGGACGTGTCGGTGGGTGGAACGGTCATCGGCCAGATTACGACCGACGCCAGCGGCAACGGCGCGTTCACCGCTTCGACCAGTCCCACCGACGCAACCGAAGCGCTCATTCCCGGCACGGTAACCATCGAAGCTGGCACGATCGTGCTGGTCTCGACCGACCTGACCGGAACGCTGGCGGTGGTGTAATTGGCACTCGACACGGCAAACACTGCGAATTGGCAAGCAGGCCGGCCGTACTAGGCCGGCTTGCTTTTTTGTTACCGCAGCCGCGCCAATACGTTTGCCCCCGCGGTTACAGACATTGTGTCTCGACTGTCCGCGCGAGACAATGATCAGCCGCGGCGGCGTTTCGGCCGGGGACGCCGCTCCGGGAGAGGCACATGGCGCGGCTCTTTCAATTCTCCGTGCGCGGCTTGCTGTGGGCCGTGACCTTTCTAGCCGTCGGCATCGCGGCACTGCTCAATGCTAACGGGTTGTGGCAGGGAGCAATGTGGGGACTGGCGCTTTACGCGCTCACCGCAGCGGTGTTGCTGGTCCTCTATCGGCGGGAGGAGAAGCGGGCTTTCTGGCTAGGGTTCGCAGTCTTTGGGTTTGCCTATTTGCTCTTGCTCATCGTTTCGCAGCAGTCCTGGCTGCGCATCACACCGCTGCGGCAGAGGGAGCTGTTTGCGACGCAGTTGGCGCAACTGGCGCATGACAACTTGCTCCCCCAGTCACGGCGCGACCAGCAAGTTGCCGTAACCTATCCGCCCGCTCAACCGCCCGGCGGAGAGGCTGGCGTTGCGCTGGCCGAATTCATGAATGCGACCATGGCAGGCGCTCCCCCAGGCGCTGGCATGATGCCCGGCGCCGACGGACCAATGCCGGGGATGGTGGGTGGCGGCCCCGGAATGATGGCCGGCAGCGGGTCTGCGCCGATGAGCGGCACATTCACGATGATGGTTGCAAACCCCAACTACGTGCCGATCGAAAACTTCACGCACATCTTTCACGCCCTGTGTCTGCTGCTCATTGCGGCCATCGGCGGGAAGACATGCCAATTGATCTACCGCACGCGGCCCGCACAGGAATGATCCCCGCAGGAGAACCAATCAAGGAGGGACCCCAAGTGACTTCGCTTTTTCAATTTTCCATCCGTACGCTGCTTGTTGCCGTGGCAATTGCTGCCGTGGGCGTGGCCGCGCTGCTGAATGCCAATCTGTGGTGGGAAGCGGCCACGTGGCTCGTCGCACTCGGCCTCGTGGGCAGCGGGATATTGCTCAGCGTCTACCGCCAGGGGGAGCAGCGGGCTTTCTGGCTGGGGTTTGTGATCTTCGGCAGCCTGTACCTGGCGGTACTCTTCTCCACGGCCATCATCGGCTCGCACTACGAGCTGGCGCCGTCGCAGCTTTTGCAACTGGCCTATCGATCCGTAATCCCCGCGGAGCGGCAATCGCAGTATGTGCCGCCGGCTGGTTCGGCCGGCTCACCGGTGCCAACGGTCGCCTACAGCTATACGGTCTTGGCCGCGACAGCCAATACTTCGGCCTACGTTCCCGCCCAGCCAGTGCCGGTCACGGGGCCGTCAATCACTGGCCCGCCAGGCCTGTTGCCTATGCCTCAGCCTTTGATGCCGAATCCGAACTTCGTCCCGATCGAGAAATTCGTGAGCATCGGGCAGTCCCTTTGGCTGCTGCTGGCGGCCGCGCTGGGCGGCAAACTTTGCCAGTGGATTTGCCGCACGCAGTCGCCGCCGCGTTCCCCTTCGCCCTCCTAAATGGAGCCGCAAATGGCCTCCCTCTTTCAATTCTCCATCCGCGGGCTGCTCATCGCGGTGACGATCTTGTCTGTGGGAATCGCGGCACTTCTCAATGCCAACGGCTGGTGGGAAGCGGCCATGTGGGGAGGGACAATCTTCGTGCTGGCTATTGCCGTCCTGCTGGCAATTTATCGACGGGAAGAGCGGAGGGCGTGCTGGCTGGGGTTTTCCGTTTGCGGTTGGCTCTTTCTGGCGGTCCTCATCTATTCCTGGACGCCCAGCGCCAATCCGCAAGTCGCTCGCAGCGACCCGCTGGTTGAGTCGGCGCTGATCACGACGCGACTATCGCACCTGGCGTATAACTCGATGCTCCCGGAATCCAAAAAACAGGCGTCCGTTCCCATGATGAACGGCGACGGGAGTGCGCCCATGACGGTGTATTTCGGCACCAACATCAGCCAAACACTGCCGGTGATCGGCACGCTGCCGGCGCCGGCTGGCGGCTCGTCCGGGACGAACAGCGTCAGCCTGGCTTTTACTCCCAGCGGCGTTTTGATGGGCAGCAACCCCGATTACGTTCCGATCGAAAACTTCACACACATTAGCCATACGCTGTGGCTGCTGCTCATTGCGGCCGTCGGCGGGAAGGCGTGCCAACTCATTTATCGCACGCGGCCCAAAACGGAGTAGTGCCATGGCCTCGCTTTTTCAATTCTCGATTCGCAGCCTGCTGTTGGCGGTGTTGATTCTCGCCGTGGGGATTGTGGCGCTGCTCAATGCGAACGTGTGGTGGGAAGCAGCCGCCTGGAGCGTTGCGCTGTTTCTTTTGGCCTGCGCCATTTTGCTGGTCGTCTATCGCCGCGACGAGCAGCGGGCCTACTGGCTCGGTTTTGCCATCTTCGGTGGCCTGTATCTGAGCGCGTTCTTGTTCGTGGCGCTGTTCGACTGGCAGGCGGGCCTCTTGGGCGGCGCGTCCGTGCAATACAACTCCTTCGTGACGACGCGGATTTCGCAGTTTGTCTACGGCGTGGTCATCCCCGAATCGCGGCGGGCCGAATACCTTTCTGCGGATGGCAACCCCACCTCGCTGCCTCCGCCGTTTGTGTACGGATACTCGGCGGTTGTTCCGGCTCCGGTGGCCGGTTCCACCTATACGCCGCCGCCGCTGCCTCCGCCGATGCCCCCCACTTCTTCCGCACTGACCTCCAATCCCAGCTACGTTCCGCTGGAGAAATTCGTGAGCATCGCGCACTCGCTGTGGCTACTCCTGGCGGCGGCAATCGGCGGCAAGGTTTGCCAGTGGATCCATCGCACGCGGCCGCGGGAACAGCCGAACGCATCAACCTGATTTCAAGCGATGACGATGGCCTCTCTTTTTCAATTCTCGATCCGCAGCCTGCTGGTGGCGGTGACCATCGTCGCCCTGGGGATCGCGGCGCTGCTCAATGCGAGCGTCAACTGGGAAATGGCCATGTGGGGCCTGGCGCTGGGGCTGCTGGCGACCGCCGTGCTTTTGATCATCTATCGCCGGGACCAGCAGCGGGCCTTTTGGATGGGATTCCTGGTCTTTGGCGGATTGTATCTGGCGGTCCTGCTCTATTCGTTCCGCACGAACTACTGGGACCAGCCGACTCAATCCAATCAGCCGCTGTTCGACGCGCTGCCCACAACCCGATTGTCCCAGTTCGTCTATCGCTCGGTGCTGCCTGAATCGCGCACTGCGGACCACGTGCCTGGTCCAATCGTGGACTGGTCGCTCAACGATCCGGGCACGTTCACGACAGTCGAATCCACTGTGGAAATGCCCGCCAGCATCGGCCCCGGATTGCCCAACCTTGGTCCCGGCACGGTGCGGGCCGTCCCGGGCCCTGCCGCGGTGATGATCCCCAATCCGAACCAGATTCCGCTCCGTCATTTCACGAACATCGGCCAGGCGCTGTGGCTGCTGCTGATTGCCGCCGCAGGTGGGAAGGTGTGCCAGGTCATTTGTCGGACGCGGCCGAAGGAGACTCAGTCATGAACACCCGCAAGCTTGCCTCGCTGTTTCAGTTCCGCTTTCGCACGCTGTTCATCGCTGTCGCGTTCGTCGCCCTGGCGATCACGGCGCTCATGAACGCCACGCCTGCCTGGTCATTCGACCTGTACTGTGCGGCGATCGCGCTATTGACGCTGGCAATTCCACTTGCCTGTTATCGCTGCGGCGAGAAGCGGGCGTTTTGGGCCGGTTTTGCCCTCTGCGGCTGGGTCTATCTGCTTGTCATCGGCAACATCGACGACAAGCCGCGAACCGAGTGGAATACCGCGGTTAGCCGCGGGCCCAGCGCCAATGTGCCGACGAGTCGGCTGATGCAGTGGATTTACACGAAGGCCTACGGCGATCCGGCGGCGGATCCGAATGCCGAAGCGCAAGCGGCCATCGATGCGGTCAATCTCCGCCAGCAGCAAATCGTGCTCACGACGCGCTATTTGCTAAGCGACCTTTCCGGCTCGATGACGAGCTCCAGCGCCCCGGCAGCGACCGCGGCGGGGACGGCAACCCCGGTTCGCCCCGAGTGGTGGCATTTTCTCAACGTCGGCCACGCGCTGTGGACGGTCCTGATTGCCTGCATCGGCGGCCTGATTGTCCGCGGCATTTGCATTCTGAGGCCTGAGGAAAAGACGTAGGATAGAACGAGGTGACTCCGCCAGCGACGACCAGCCCGATGTCGCGTCCCGCCGCAATACGACAGCGACCGTGATGAGCACGGCGGGTCGAGAAGATCAAAAGCCTGGGTTGTGTTGAGCGAGAAGGAGGCGTCCCGATTGAGGCGTGCGCTTGGCTGGCGCCCGCTCATCGCGATTGCACTCCAATTCCCAGGCGCAGTGCAGTCCATATAAGTCTTCAGCCGATAAATCGGCCGTGGCTTCGCCGAATAACGCAAAGGTCACCGAGCCAACCATGCCGACGCCGACGTCAGGCGCGCTATCGCCCTCCTTTTGATACGTATATTTGACTAGCCAAAGCCGACGGGTGTCGTTCGTCGGGGGCCAGTGCAATTCGCGCGTATCGAACAGCTCGATGCTGTCTGGCGGCCGTCCCATCTCGCTGGGATGCGTGAGCCAGTTGGCCATCTCCGCAATGGCGCGAAAGTTGGCCTCCAGGGCCGATTCCGGAATCCAGTCTTCGTGCCCCAGCTCCGTCAGGTAGCGTTGAGCCGTCGCGCTAAAACTCGGATCGAGGCACAGCTCTCGCAGGCGCTTGGTCCCTGCCTCATCTCCCAGTTTGGCCTGCGCCCAGGCAGCTTCCATGCGAACTTGGGCGGCGGGGTGCGCCAGAGCAAGTTGAATCAAGGCATCGCGATGATCCGCGGCAATGAAAGGAATGGCGACTGTCGCACTATGAGCGTAGCTGAAGTGATCCGCATTCTGGTCACTGAGCCACTCCATCAATCGCCCGTGGCCGTCCTCAGTGTCAAAGGGATGTCGATCCACGACTCCGCCGATTGCCAATCCGTTAGCCATATCCAGGTACGCAATCCCCAGAAATCCCTTTGGCAGAGGGTCGCGGAGGGCGTCCACCAGCAATCGGGAGCACGCATGTTCCGCGTCGAACTGTCCCAGGATGACGGACCACATGTAGCCAGCTTCTTCGCCCGCCTTTCGGGCCGCACTCGCGATCAGCTCGACGTCCTCCGCCTGCTGGTACATGGCGAGCACCTTGAGAATGAACTCCAAGTCGCTCTCCTTGGCATTATTTCCGGCCAGCGCGTCGCTTACGCAGAGGCGCAGCGTCGGCAGTCCCTGATCGCGCAAGACTTCAAAAGCTTCCCGAGACTTGACTTGCTGGAAGAAGGCCACCACCCGATGCAGCGGCGAAATTGCGGATGGACGGACGCTGGTCGTTGCCGCGCGCTGGGCGACCTTACAGACCGCCTCTGCTTCTGCTCTGGTCGTTACTGGATCGTCATCGACTGGATTGAGCACCGCGCGGAGGTCTCCCCCGTCTCGTAGCCAGGCGTTAAGCGCCCTTTCCAACCGCGACTTCGAAGCCATGAATCACCGTTCAGGTGGGCGAGGAATGGGATGATCCGGCTGCGGCCACTGGGGCAATTCGTCGGATTCTCACCAATCGATACCCCAGCACTCGCAGGATGATCAACGTCGCTGCCAGCAGGCCGCCGCTCAAAAACAGCCAACCCAGCCACGACCAGCCGACTTCATACCAACGCAGCAGGTCCCACCCACCCGCCGACCATCGCGTCCATGCAGTCGTGCGAATCGCCGCGGCCTGCGATCCGCTCCACGTCGCCAGGGCACTGCCCAGCGATAGCGTGAATACCAGCACTGCAGAGTATCGCATCAGCCAGTGGCCGCGGCCGAGTGCCGCCCACAGGGCGACGATGATCACCATCGCCGAGGCGGTCGCCACGGTAAGCTTCCAGACAAGGCCGCCGCGCACCAGCTCCTGGGCCACTTGCCAGCGGAGCAGATCCATCCCCTTGGCAATTCCCAGTAAGATCGCCAAAGCGGTCGTCCAGATCAGAACGTGCTTGATGCCGAACTGGAGCGGACGGAGATTTGACTTGCCTGACTCGAGCGCGGTTGCCTCGTCATCCAGGACGAGCAGGCGAAAACCAGATAGCCGCAAAATGAGGCACAGCGTGGAGAGGGTCATTACCTGAAGTATCAGCAGCTCCGTCCACATCTGCTGCCCCCAGTGGTTGCCGAAGCTCAGCCAGAGAAAGTACAGTCCTCCCGCTGCCACGATCATCGCCGGCCAGCGCCACGTCCAGCGCGTGTCGCCGAAAAAAGCCCACACCACGCATAAACCCATTTGCCCCGCGATGAGCGCCGCCGGCGACATTGACGGTTCGCGCGACCAGGACACGTCGGCATTCATCGCCTGGACGGCGGCCAGCAGGTTGATCAGCAGCAGGACCCACCCAAACACCAGCCACCGCAAAACGGGGTGGGATATGCCGAGCCCGGCCGCCAGGCCGACCAGACCCACCTGGACAACGTACCACGCGAACTGCCCGATAACGCGCGGCGTAAATTGGCCGCCGTACGACGTCGCGCCCAAAAGTAGGTAATCCACCGTCGCGATTGCCGCCGGCAGCAGGGCGGCCACGAGCAGCAGCCGCATCAGATTGAGCGGGTGCTTGGCCGGGGCCGCCGCGGTTGATGCATCTTTGTTCATTTTGCCAGGCCGGCAAGTTAATCCCGCGCGATAGAGGTACGACCAGATTCCGCTGCCGGCACTTTTACGATTGCGCTTTGCATTCTCGCTCACCCTTGCGTTATGATCTACGCCACGGGACGGCTTCGAGGCATTGGGGGACCATTCGCATGATCCGCCGGGCAATTGCCCTTTGCCGCCTGATCCGCCTCCAGTGGCGAACGCTTCTCGGCGGCTTGCTGGTCGCCAGTTTGGGCTGCGGTTTCTACGTGGAGCGCGTATGGCGGCAGCAGCGGGCGGCGGGAGCGATTCGCGATCTTGGCGGCAGAGTGGCGTACGACTACCAGCTTGTCGGCGATCTTGTTTCCGACAGCGGGAATTCGTGGGTACCCGCCAGCCTGCGGCAGAGGCTGGGGGACGACTTCTTCCATTCGGTCATTTATGTGCAGATCGATTATCGATCCGGCCACCACGCCAAGGACCGGCCCACTCCGGCCAATGACGACTTCCTGTCAGGTTTGGGGGAATTCCCGGCGCTCGAGTCGGTAGAACTGAACTTCGGACCGCAGTCCGAAGAAGGGCTGCGGCAGATCGGCCAGCTGCACCGTCTCAAGCACTTGACGCTCGCCCATCCCGGCAACCTCACCGACGATGGGGTCGCCCATTTTGTTGAGCTGGATTGTCTGGAGAGCATTTCCCTCAACGGGACCGACATCACCGACGAATCGATCCGGCTGCTGGCAGAATTGCCGCGGCTCACGAATCTCGACGTGCGCGAGAATCGACTTACCAATGAGTGCCTGCGGTATGCCGGCCAGATGCAGCCGTTGCGGGTGCTGTGGGTGGGGGCATTCAACAAGTCCAATCCGCGAATCACGGACGAGGGGCTGCTGCATTTGATGCAGTTGCCGCAACTGGAAGGGATCGATCTGGAGGGGACGGCGGTCACCGAGATGGGTCTGGAACGAGTGTCCGGTCTGGAGCTGAAATGGCTGCGGCTGCAAAACACCAAGGTGCGGGACTACGACCGGGTGCGGAAGGCGTTTCCGGAGTGCTTCATCTCGATGTGAGGCTGGTGATGGCGCGACCTTTCGCGCCTTGGCCAAAACTCCTCTCCGGCGGACCGGACCAGGTAGAACGGTTGCCCTGCCAGTGCGCGGCACATTATCCTGGCCTTCATGGCCGACGTGACACGCATTCTCTCGCAAATCGAAGCCGGCGATCCACAGGCCGCCGAGCAGCTTCTGCCGCTGGTCTACGACGAGCTGCGGACGCTGGCGGCGCCCAAGCTTTCATGCGAAATGCCGTGCCAGAGCCTGGAGGCAACGGCACTGGTCCACGAGGCCTATTTGCGTCTGGTCGATGTCCCGCAGGTGCAGCAGTGGAACAGTCGCGGCCACTTCTTTGCCGCCGCAGCCGAGGCGATGCGGCGGATCCTGGTGGAGCAGGCCCGGCGGCGGAAGTCAGCCAAGCGGGGTGGCGAGGCGGGACGCGAGGAATTGCACGAATCGGCAATTGCCGCGCCGCGGCCGGCAGACGAACTGCTGGCAGTGGACGAAGTCCTGGATCAAGTGGCGGCGGTCGATCCGGTGGCGGCGAACCTCGTCAAGCTGCAGTTCTTCGTCGGACTCAATACCAGCGAGACCGCGGCGGCCCTGGGCATCTCCGTGCGGTCGGCCCACGACGTCTGGGCCTACGCCCGTTCGTGGCTGCACCAGAAGATTGCCGCTGAGTAGTCGCAATTTGGCCAATCGGCCAGATTTCTTGCCGAGTTGACGGCAGAATTACGCACTGAAGATAGACCCCTTTCTGGATTCGTCGTGCCATGACCGAACGAGAAATCTTCGCGGCTGCCTTACACCGAGGGGATGCTGCGGACCGAGCTGCGTTGTTGGATGAAGCTTGCGCGGGGGACGCGGCGCTGCGGAAGCGTGTGGAATCCCTGCTGTCAGAGCACGAGCAACTCGGCAGCTTCATGGAAGCGCCCTCCGTGGCCGCCACCATCGACCAGCCAGCGACCGAGCGCCCCGGCACGATGATCGGCCCCTATAAGCTCCTGCAGCAGATTGGCGAAGGGGGGATGGGCGTCGTCTACATGGCCGAGCAGGCGGAGCCCGTCCAGCGTAAGGTCGCTCTCAAGGTCATCAAGCCCGGCATGGACACGCGGCAGGTGATCGCCCGCTTCGAGGCGGAAAAACAGGCCTTGGCGCTGATGGACCACGTCAACATCGCTCGCGTCCTGGACGCTGGGACCACACCGACTGGCCGGCCCTACTTCGTGATGGAGCTGGTCCACGGCGTCCCCATCACCAAGTACTGCGACGACAACCAGTTCACGCCGCGGCAGCGGCTGGAGCTATTCGTGCCGGTCTGCCAGGCGATCCAGCACGCGCACCAAAAGGGGATCATCCACCGCGACATCAAGCCGTCAAACGTCATGGTCACGCTCTATGACGGCAAACCGGTCCCCAAGGTGATCGACTTCGGCGTGGCCAAGGCGACCGAGCAGAAGTTGACCGAGCGGACCCTGTTCACACAGTACGGCACCATGGTCGGCACGCTGGAATACATGAGCCCGGAGCAGGCGGAGATGAGCGCCCTGGGGGTCGATACGCGCAGCGACATCTACTCGCTGGGCGTGCTCCTCTACGAGTTGCTGACGGGCAGCACGCCGCTGACCCATAAGCGTATGAAGGAAGCCGCGTACGCCGAGATTCTCCGCATGATCAAGGAGGTGGAGCCACCCAAGCCGAGCACCCGGCTGAGCGACTCAGGCGAGGCGCTGGCGTCGATCTCGGCCAATCGCCACACGGAGCCGGCCAAGCTGACGAAGCTGGTGCGCGGCGAGCTGGACTGGATCGTGATGAAGACCCTGGAGAAGGATCGCAATCGCCGTTACGAGACGGCCAAGGACTTCGCCGCAGATGTGCAGCGCTACTTGGGCGACGAGCCGGTGCAGGCGTGTCCGCCGTCGCGGTGGTATCGCTTCCGCAAATTCGCCCGGCGGAACAAGAGGCCGGTGCTGGCCGCCACTCTGGTGGTGCTGGCACTGGTGGGCGGCATCATCGGG
>DASRJP010000021.1:0-6486 GCA_035649415.1 Pirellulaceae bacterium
CGACTTTGAGAATGTGCCCCTGGCAGACGGAGCGATCCTCGACTATTCCCTGAAGTCGGGGGAGGACGGCTCATTTAGCGCGATCGTCCCAGCGCCACAGCATATCATGGAAAAGGACTTTATCGAAGTCGCCCACGGACTGTGGACGCTGCTCTTGGCCTATGTCGGCGGCTGCATTTCGCTGGCGATCTACCGCACGCGGCCGAAGGAATGAACCGCCGGTTGCCGGGCCGATCCGTGTCATCCGCGTCATCCCTGTCCAATTCCTCCGGCTATAATAGATCGCTCTGTCTTGGCCCCTGACTCCTGACCCTTTCAGCATGTACCTCCGCCTCGCCAAACGCCTGCTCCTGGAAACCGACAAGCGGCTGCTGTGGAAGCTAGCCTGGAATTTCGGTTTCAAGGGAATGCGCTCGGTGCAGAAACACAAGGCGCGGCTCGCGCGTGGCGAGTTCTTCCCGCCGTTTCTCTACATCTCGGTCATCAATAGCTGCAACCTCCGCTGCCAGGGTTGCTGGGTCGATGTGGCCGCCAAACAGGAGAAGATCGAAGTCCCCGCCATGCACCGCCTGATCACCGAGGCCAAGGCGATGGGGAACTCCTTCTTCGGCATTCTCGGCGGCGAGCCGTTCATGCACGCCGAGATCCTGGAGATTTTTCGCCAGCATCCCGACTGTTACTTCCAGGTCTTCACCAACGGCCATTTCATCACGGACGACGTCGCCCGCGAGCTGAGCCGCTGCGGCAATGTCACGCCGCTGGTAAGTGTGGAAGGGAACGAAATCGTCAGCGACGAGCGCCGCGGCCGCGGCGGCGTGCTCAGCAAGACGATGGAGGGCATTCAGAATTGTCTGAAGCACAGGGTGATGACCGGCGTCTGCACGAGCCTCTGCCAGACGAATTTTGAACTCTTGAGCGAAAAATGGCTCGATCGGCTGATTGAGATGGGGGTCTTCTACACCTGGTTCCACATCTACCGCGTCGTCGGCCCCGATTCCAAACCCGAGTTGGCGCTGACGCCCGAGCAGCAGCTTGCCGCGCGAAAATTCGTCGTCGAGATGCGGGCCAAAAAGCCGATCATCATCGTCGATGCCTACTACGACGGCGAAGGGGGCGCGCTCTGCCCGGCCGCCACCGGCTTCACGCACCACATCAGCCCCTGGGGGGACATCGAGCCCTGCCCGGTGATCCAGTTCGCCAAAGAATCGATCTACGACGAGCGGCCGCTCAAAGAAGTCATCGGCGGCTCGGCTTTCCTCCGCGACTTCCGCGAAACGGCCGCCCAGCACACGCGCGGCTGCATCATCCTCGAGCGCCCCGACCTGCTCCGCGGCCTCATCGAGCGGCACTCCGCCCACGACACGACTGCCCGCAAACAGGCACTGGCGGAACTGGAAGAGCTCGAGTGCCGACCGAGCCAATACAACCCTGGCCACGAGATCCCCGAGAAGTCGTGGGCCTACCGGCTGGCCAAGCGGTTCTTCTTCAACGATTACGGGACCTACACGAAACACTTCGATGCCTCGAAGTGGGTCGATACCCGCGAGGGTCCGCGGCCGCAGCGGGAGCTACTGCAAATCGGCTCTTAGCCGGCGGCTGACAGCCGCCGCGTTTCGGCGAATGCACCGCCCACTCACTGGCATCGACTGGCTGCGCCGCCAGATCGCTAGTCATACCTACGCGCTCGCGGTCGGAACGCTTACCGCCTTGCTTGTCCTCGCTGCCGTCCTTTTCGACGACCTGCAGCAACCGTTTGCGTTTGCAGCCGCATTATTGGTCCCCAGCCAGGTTTGCTTGATTGCGCTGTGGGCGACGCTATCGACGACGCATGCCGCCGTCAGGTTGGGCCGGGCCTTTTTGTGGACTGGCGGTTTGTACTTCTGCATTCTCGGTCCCGCTTCGCTCCAGCCCGCGAAACTGCCGTCGGTATGGCCTCAATGGCTGGCGCTCGTCATCGGGGGAATGATCGTCGGCACGTCGCTGTCGGCGGCCGTTGTGCGCCGCTATGGCTGGCGACTCGTTAGCGCATCGTCCGTGCGCGACCCGCCAGCGCCGGAGCGAAGGCCGCATCAATTTCGCTTGGCCGACGCGCTCGCGTGGATCACGATGGTCTGCGTCTTCCTGGCGCTCGGCGTCATGACGGTGTCAAGGTTTGCCGCCGGCGAGTCGGTCCCATTCGTCAGCGATTTGAGGATGCTTCGATCGGCGCTGGCGAGTGGCGCATGTGTCGCGCTGGGTGTGGGAGCAATAGCGACGCTCATCTGCTGGCTCGTGCTCGTTGACAGCAAATCCTGTGGGTGGTTTTTCCAAAAATACTGGCGAATCCTTTTAGTTCTCCTGGTGGTAGCACTGTGGCTGGACCGCGGCGGTTCGTTTGGCATGGGGCCGCCCCCGTTTGCGATGGTATTGACCCTCGCGGTTGGTTTTGGTCTGCCGATGGCTGTCAGTTCGCAGATGCTCCGCATCTATGGGTGGAACCTCGTGCGTGTCGGCGTGTCTACAAGCGTTCCATCGGCAAGGTGATGACAGAGGTCCCGCGTAGCCTGGCGCTGTAATGGCGGACACCCGTCCCTTGACGGCACGCACCGGTAGAAACTCTTGCCACCGTCGACGAAAAAGAAATTACCGCGCTCGCGCGTCGTTTCTTGACCGATTGAAGCAGTTTTCTCTCACCGATATACTCGGATAATTCAAAGTTTTCACGCCGTAATTTGTCGCGAGCTTCGGACGGCAGTCGTTCGGGCCGTTAGCGGGCCGGCGCCAGAAGCAGGAGATCAATCATGACCGTTCGCGTCGCCATCAACGGATTTGGTCGCATCGGACGCCTCGTCTACCGGGCGATGCTCGAGCAGGGGATCGTCGGCAAGGGGAAGGAAGTCGACGTCGTGGCGGTGGGCGACATCGTGCCGGCGGACAATCTCGCGTATCTGCTCAAGTACGACACGACGCAAGGCCGCTTTCCCGCGACGTACGAGACAAAGAAATCATCTTCCGACAAGGCGGAGGACGACGTGCTGGTCGTCAACGGCGATGAAATGCGCGTCGTCTCCGCCAAGTCGCCCGCCGAATTGCCTTGGAAACAGATGAGAGTCGATCTGGTCATCGAGTGCACCGGCCTGTTCACCGAGGCGGAAAAGGCCAAGGGGCACATTTCTGCCGGGGCCAAGAAGGTGATCATCTCCGCACCTGCCAAGCAGGAAGACATCACCGTCGTGATGGGGGTCAATCACGACAAGTACGACCCCAAGAAGCACAACATCATTTCCAACGCCAGCTGCACCACCAATTGCCTGGCGCCAGTCGTCCACGTGCTCCTCAAGGACGGCTTCGGCATCGAAGAAGGCTTGATGACGACGATCCACTCTTACACGGCCACGCAAAAGACCGTCGATGGCCCGAGCAAGAAGGACTGGAAAGGAGGCCGAGCCGCCGCCCAGAACATCATTCCCAGCACGACGGGTGCGGCCAAAGCGGTTGGCCTCGTCTGTCCCGAGGTGAAAGGAAAACTGACCGGCATGTCGTTCCGCGTGCCGACGGCTACGGTCTCCGTCGTGGACCTGACGGTCAAGACGGTCAAGGACACAAGCTACGCCGAGATTTCGGCCGCGATGAAGCGGGCCAGCCAGACCTATCTCAAGGGGATCCTCGATTACACCGAGGACGAAGTTGTTTCCAGCGACTTCATTCACTGCCAGGCTTCATCGATTTTCGATCAGGGCTCAGGAATCGAACTCAACAAGCGGTTTTTCAAGCTGGTAGCGTGGTACGACAATGAGTGGGGTTATAGCTGCCGCGTCAGCGACCTGGTGAAGTACGTGATCGGCAAAGGGCTGTAGCGCGGCCCCGCTCGGCTACCGCGCTTCGAGCGACGCCCCACTTGGCGCCGCCTGGGCGCTCGCCCACTCAAAGTTCAATTCATTCAGCACCGGACCATACTCCGCCAGCGACTCCTCCGTCCGCTGCCAGCCGGCTTTCACTGCCGCCTGAAACGTCCGCAGGCCGCTGGCCACTCGCCGCCGCTGGCTGAGCGAATTGCCCAGCCAAAGCCACAGGCCCGGCGGAAAATAGGCAAACCGCACGACCGGCCGCAAGGCGAGAAATCGAACCAGCGGCCAGTCCAAGTCGGCCAGTGCAGCAGCCATGCCCGGGCCGACGTGGAATTCCTGCTCGTGCACGAAGTGCGGCCAGAAAATCTCCAGCTTCTGCTGGTCCGAAAGCTTGCGGCCCGCCCGCCGCGCCGCGTGAATCTGCCGCAGCGGCGCCAAGAGCGCTGCGTCCACGACCTCTGCTGCCGCGGGGTGATCGCCAAAGCGGTCCGTGAGGTAATAGTCGGCATAGGTGGCCGCACAAATGCGACGATTGATTTCCCGCAGCGCGGCAATGAATTTTTCCATCGCGGCCAGTCGTTGCCGCCGCCAGCGTGGCCACACGCCGTATGGCCACGACAACCACCACGCCAGGCGAGCGCCCAGCAGCGAATAGTCCCTCACCCAGAGCGTCGCATGGGCGGCAATCAGAGGAAAGACGTGATTCTGACCGGAGTGACGGTAAATGTGACGAAAGATTGCGGCCCGGCGGGCCACGTCGTCCACCTCACCCCCCAAACGCATTCCCTCCTGGTGGAACTGCTGGTAGGCCCGCCGCAAGTCGTCCGCGTTCATGACCGAGCCTCCGCGGGTGTTCACCCCGTGAAGGCTCAACCGCACATTCGGCGTGCAGTTAACCGCGGCCGCAGTATCGGCTAAACGATGATCACCCGCCGCTCAAACGAGAGGATCAGCGGGAAGCCCAGGATTGCCGCATCGACGTCCCGCCGCAGGCGATCCAGCCCGGAGCCGCCGTTCAAATCGACGCGCCCCACGACGCTGTCCCCCAGAATGCTCAGCGTGTCATCGCCGATGCCCAGCCGCACCGTGAGGTCGGCAATCACGCTCGAGTCGATAAACACCTGGTCCCGGCCGCTGGCCGTAAGAATAGTCAGATCGTTGAGCGCTGAATCGACGATTTCCAACCGGTCGTTGCCCGAGCCGGTGCGCAGGGCGGCTTCCCCCGCAACGGCCACGTCGGTCAGCACAACCAGGTCAGCGCCGCCGCCCGAATTAAGACGCAGGTCGCCGCCAATCGCCACATGATCGAGAAAGATCTGGTCGTTGCCGGCATCGAAAATCGTATCGACCTGCCCCCGCCCCAGTGCCACATTGCCGGCGATGGCCAGATCGTGCAGGAGCAGCTCGTCGGGCCCGCTTCCCAGCACGACGCTCAGATCCACCAGGCCCAGCGACCCGGCGGTAAAAACGACCTGAGGCTGTCCGTTGATCGACGTATTGTCGAGTCCGCGCACCAGGACATCCCCGCCGACGGCGACGATTTCCACGACGTTGCTCTGATCGTCGCCGAAGACACTCAGGCTGCCATCGGTGAAGGTCGCCGCCACGTTGCCCGCCAGGACGCTGCGACGTTCGAGCGTTTCGTGCACGAGGCGACGACGACGGATGGACGGATGGAAGCGATCAACTCGCAGCGACATGGATGCACCTCTACAGAAGCGGAAGCGGGGCGGATTGCCCGCATCATCCACTTATGATTCGCGCCAGCGGAGGTGTCGAGCGGCGCAATTGTCCACATGCCGCGTTGATTTCCGCCCCCTTCCGCTGGCGGAATTTGACGTTGATCCCGCCCGCCTGGAGGATGTCGCGGAACTTGTAAATCGCCGCCGGCGAAGGGGTCTCGTAGGGCAGTCCGGCGACCGGATTGTAGGGGATTACGTTGAGCAGGGCCGTGCGGTTTTCCAGCAGCTCCACGAGCTGATGGGCGTGCTGCGGCTGGTCGTTGATCCCGGCGAGCAAAACATACTCAAACGTCAGCCGCCGGCCGGAAGCGACGAAATAGCGATCGGCGGCATTCAGGACCGCATCCAAGCCGATGTTCTTGTTGATCGGCACGATCTGTGTCCGCAGGGCGTTGTTGGGAGCGTGCAGCGACACGGCCAAGTGGTAATTGGGGCATTCCATTGTCAGCCGATCGAGCTGCTTCGGCAGTCCTACCGTGCTGATCGTGATCCGCCGCTGGCTGATTCCCAGGCCGTCGTCGGCACTGGCGATTTCCAGTGCCGGCAGCAGGTTATCGAGGTTGGCCAGTGGCTCCCCCATCCCCATCACCACGATGTAGCCGATTCGCTCTTCCGCTGGCAGAAGCCGCGCCAGCAGCAGCATTTGCTCGACGATTTCGCCTATGGTCAGGTTGCGATCGACGCCGTCCAAGCCGCTGGCGCAGAAGACGCAGCCCATCGCGCAGCCGACCTGTGTGCTGATGCAGATGCTGCGGCGGTCGTCATCCCGCAAGAGGACACATTCAATTCGACCGCCGTCGGCCAGCTCCAAAAGCAACTTCTCGGTCCCATCGGGCGACTGCTCGTGGCGGGCGATCTTGCTCGTCCAGATCTGCCACTTGGCCGCCAGATCATCCCGCAGCTTTTTCGGCAGATCG
>DASRJP010000022.1:0-3699 GCA_035649415.1 Pirellulaceae bacterium
GACGATGGACAGTATCTCGTCGCTGCTGCCGGCGAGCCCGGATTGTTCGGCGAGGCGCGGCTCTGGAAAGTCGCCGACGGCTCGCTGGTGAAGGTGTTCCAGGGGCACAAGGACAGCCTGTATGCCGTGCGGCTCAGTCCCAATGGCGATTTGCTGGCCACTGGGAGCTATGACAGCTCGATCAAGCTGTGGAATGTCGCCAGCGGCAATGAAACGAAATCACTCGACGGACACAACGGCGCGGTCTTCGAGCTGGCGTTCCGCAAGGACGGAAAAGTGCTGGCCAGCGCCAGCGGCGACCGCACCGTGAAGCTGTGGGACGTGGCCGGCGGCCAGAGGCTCGACACGCTCAAGGAGTCGCAGAAGGAACTGTACACGCTGGTCTTCAGCCCCGATGGCACTCGTCTGGCCGCGGCCGGCGTCGATAACCGCATTCGCGTCTGGCAGATCAGCGAAGCGGCCAAGGAAGGGACCAATCCGCTGCTCCTCTCGAAATTCGCCCACGAAACGCCCGTCTTGCGGCTGGCCTGGTCGGCAGATGGTAAGACGGTCGTCTCCACGGGCGAGGATCGTCTGGTCAAAGTGTGGAATGCCGAGAAGATGACGATCCGCAGCCAGCTCGAGAAGCAAACCGACTGGGCCAGCGGCGTGGCGATCCTGCCTGCAAGCACCGGCATCGTCGTCGGCCGGGTCGACGGCAGCGTGTCGTCGTATCCACTCGCGGCGTCTGGCGAAAGTGAAAGGCCGCTGGCGCCGCTGGCGGAAGTGCCGACGGAAGTCGATTACGGTCCGCAGCCGCCGGTCGATCAGCTTCCGCTGATTACCGAAAGCGAACCCAACGACGAACCGCCGGCGGCGACGCAGATTTCCGCGCCGGGCCGGGCCAGCGGCCTGATTCACGTTACGCAGCCGGGCCAGATGTATGACGAAGACCTGTTCCGCTTCGAGGCCAAAGCCGGCGACCAGTGGATCATTGAAACCAATGCCGCCAAGAGCGGCTCGCCGCTGGACACCAAGATCGACGTGCTCGATGGCGCCGGCAATCCAGTGCCCCGGCTTCTTCTTCGCGCCGTTCGGGACAGCGTGATCGAGTTTCGCGGCATGAACAGCGAGCAGCGCGGCGTGCGGCTGTCGAACTACGAGGAGATGTTACTCAACGAGTACGTTTACTTGAGCGGCGAGGTGATCAAGCACTATCAACAGCGCCGCGGACCCGATGCCGAGTCGAACTTCTATCCCGAGAACGGCAATCGGTGGCTGTACTTCGACACGACCAGTCGGGCGCACGCCCTGGGCGAGCCGGCCTACGTGGTTGTCCCCTACGCAATTGGCACGGAGCTACCCAACAACGGCCTGCCGGTCTTCACCGTCAACTACGAAAACGACGATGATTCGCGGCGGCAGCTTGGCAAGGATTCGCGGCTGACATTTGTAGCGCCTACCGACGGCACCTACCTGGTGCGGGTCAGTGACGTCCGCGGTTTCTCGGGGGACAACTTCAAGTACGAGCTGGTCGTCCGTCGCCCGGTGCTCGACTACAAGGTGACGCTGAACCTCAAGGACCCGGCCATCCCCGCCGGCAGCGGCAAGCAATTCACGGTCAAGGCGGAGCGGGGCGACAACTATAGCGGGCCGATCCGCGTGGAAATCAGCGGGCTGCCGCCTGGGTTTCAAGTGACGACGCCGCTGGTAATCCAGGAAGGGCTGACCGAGGCGCACGGCGTGATCAGCGCGCTGGCCGACGCGCCGGCCCCGACCGCGGAAAACATGGCGACGACTAAGCTTACCGCGACCGCGACGGTCGCCGGCAAGGAAGTGACGCATGAAGTCGGCAGCTTCGGCACGATCAAACTTGGCGACAAGCCGAAGGTGATCGTGCACCTGGAACTCGTGAATCAACCCGTCGCTACAGGCAACATGCAGACCGGCTTCCCGCAGCCGCCGGAGCTGACGATCGCCCCCGGTGGCTCAGTCACAGCCAAGCTACGCGTCGAGCGTTCTGGGTTCGACGACCGGATTCCCTTCGAAGTACCCAATCTGCCGCACGGCATCATCGTCGATGACATCGGTCTCTCGGGGGTGCTGGTCCGCGAAAAGGAGACCGAACGAACGATCTTCCTGCGGGCCGAGCCGTGGGTGCCGGAGCAAACCCGCGTGTTCTTTGCCGTGGGCCAGGTGGAAGGGAACCAGGTTTCCTGCCCGATGGTGCTGCATGTGCGGCAATCGGATCATCCATGACACGGCCAACAGGCCGGCAGGCTAAGATTTGACGAGTTGGCTTCGGCGGGGGACAATGGCCCGAATTCTTTTTTGGGGTCAATCATGAACGAATCATTTCACCTAACCGAGACCGCCGGACCGGACGGCATTATTCATCTCAGCCTGCCTGCGGAACCCAACCGGTCGTATGACGTCGTCGTGTCGGTAACGCCTCGTGCCGAAGCGGAAAGACCGAGGGATTCTCACCGCGGCTGGTCAGAAGGCTTCTTTGAGGCGACGGCCGGCAAATGGGTGGGCGAGTTTCCAAAGGACTACGAGGGCGACTACGAGAAGCGGTT
The DNA here is from genome assembly GCA_035649415.1 of Pirellulaceae bacterium. Taxonomy (GTDB): domain Bacteria; phylum Planctomycetota; class Planctomycetia; order Pirellulales; family Pirellulaceae; genus DATKDU01. The sequence goes on from DASRJP010000022.1 coordinate 2,559, forward strand.
GGAGTTTTGAACGTATATCTTCTCGATACGAACGCGTGCGTCGAGTATCTCCGCAACGGCAGCGGCGCGCTTGCCATGCGCCTCATTTCACACCAGCCGGACGAGGTTCGACCAGGATCGCTGGCCGCTTTCGCGACGATTTGGCGCGGATCGGGAAACCGATCGGCCCGTATGACTTGCAAATAGCGGCCATCGCGGTGGCAAACGGCCTGACTCTCGTCACGCACAATGTCAAAGAGTTCAGCCGCCTGGCGGGGCTGGTGGTCGAGGACTGGCAGACATAAGTCATTGGCGGTGCAGCATGTCCAGTGGCAACGAGAACGTTCCGCGAACGGTGGAGACTCGGCCAAAGAAATACTATTGGCCCTGGGAGTGCAAATACTATTGGCCGTGGGATTGGCGAATCCATTGGCAATGGCGACGTAATCTCCCTCGCTTCCGATTCAGCCTAACCGCGTTGATGCTGCTTGTCACAGCAGCGGCATTCGGCTCGTGCTGTATCGGATTGGCCGTTCGGGAAACGCGCGGAACAAATCTGACCGCGGAGGAAGCCAATCATCGAATGAGGCTTGTCGGACCTTACTGTTGCGTGCCCGAGGGTGCAACGAATGTCGATCTTTTTGCGTCGTACAACGGGACAACCATAAGTTTCGACATGCCGTTTTCTGACTTTGCCGGCTACTGCGTCGCGCGCGGCTGGCACTTGCGGAAAATCGATCCGATGTGGCCCGAATCCACGCATGACATCGACTACAAGCCTCTGACCATCACCAACGGCTACTACTACCGAAACAAGAGCGACAGCGGACTTGGATTCGATGTCTTTTACGACATGAGCACTCGACGCGGCTGGATCCACTACTCTCGCCGCTAGTCAACAAGCGATGCGATTCTTGAAGTAGAATCACAAACCGTAGAACCGCTGACTCCACAAGGAATTCGCCATGATCCGATCTGTCATTGGATTCGTTCCACTAATGCTGTCTCTGATCGCCACTACCCTTGCTGACGAGCCCGCCAAAAAACCCGGCGGCTATCGCTTGCTAATGATCACCCAGAGCGCTGGCTTCAAGCACGGCTCGGTGACGCGCAAGGACGACAAGCTCGCACCGGCCGAACAGGCGGTCACCGAGATCGGCAT
>DASRJP010000023.1:0-15311 GCA_035649415.1 Pirellulaceae bacterium
TGACGCTCGCTTTCCCGCCTGCTTTTTTGCTCTCCGTCCAGCGGATGTACTTGACGCTGTAATCCTGAACCTCGCGAATGACCGCTTTGACTGCGGCGTCGCTGGCCGCCCTGGCCTCAGGCAGCGCCAGCTTCGTCAGCAGCTCCTCGCGGACTTCGCTCAGCGGCTTGAACTCCGGCTGGTCGGTCTTGGCCTGCGATGGATCATCGGATTTGTCGCTGACCTGGTCGGCGGCAGGTTCGCCTTTGACCGGCTTGTCGGGATCAGAATTCTGATCGGTGCTCTTGGCTTTAGCGTCGTCGGTGGCTTTGACGGACTCGTCCTGGCAATCTTTACCTTCCTTGGCAGGCGACTCCTTGGACTCGGGGGACGATTTTGCGGGCTCGCCCTTTTTGTCGTCATTGCTTGGGGACGCCTTCGAGCCATCCCCTTTCGCCTTGGCGTCGCCCGGATCCGCCTTGGGCGGCTCCTTGTCGCCAGCGGGCTCTTTCGGCTTTGCCCCTTTTTCTCCATCCTGCGGAGGGGCCGTCGTCTTGTTTTCCGGCGGCTTGGTGGCGTCCGTAGCGGGGAGCTTCAGCTTGCGAAAATTGCCGGCGGCAATCTCCTTCTGGTACTCCTCCGCGATTTTCTCCTCCGGAATCTGTTTTTTCGCAGCCTCAAGAAACTTCTCGAAGTCGACCTTGACGTAACCAAAAGCGATCCGCCGTGGCTGGCTGAACCCGGGCTCGTGTGTTTCGGGATGGGGAGGCCGATCCTTGCCTGCGTCGTAGATTTTTCTTAGCTCTTCCTCTTTGGCGTCGCTACCCTTGATCCTGGCCTTGAATTCGGCCACGTCGATCGGATAAGCCTCGATCTTGTAGCGGCGATGCAGCCTGCCGTGGTATTCCCACAGCTCGCCGGTGGAAAAACCGCCGAGCCCCGACAGGCACATTTCCTGGGCTTGTCGCGCCGCCAGCTCCACCTTCAGCCGATCGAACAATTGGCTGATGGTCACGAGCTGCGACCTGGTGTTCTGGTCGCGGTACTGCGACAGCGATTCCTGAGCCAGCTCATGCAAGTCAGTCTGGGTGAGAACGAAGCCGCCCAGATTGTTGAGGTAGTAGTCAACGGCTTGCTGATCGACGTGGACCCCCAGTTCCTTGGCCTTCTCCGCCAGGAACAGAATATGCACCAAGGTTTCGTCACTGCTTCCCATAGGAAGGCCGATATCGATCTGGTTTTGCTCCATGCGCAGAAACGGGGCCTGGGGCTTGCCGCCAGCCTCCAAGGCATGCTCGACGACCGCCCCCAGGAAACGGATTGCCGCCTGATGCTCCCACGCCATGCGATTGAAGTCGCTGCGGGTGAGATTCCCCTTTTTCCACTTGGCCACGATGCTCGCATCGCCGGCAGCGTGAGACTCTCCCGGCGAACGCTCGAACAGGTTCAAGACCGACGGGCCGATTACCCAGGTGACGATCAAGATCACGCCCAGCACCGCGAGGATGTAGCCCTGGTGCTTGCGAAAATAGTTGAGAGGACTGGCCATGCAGGCGCTGTTACCTCAAACGGGGGATTCGTACAAACGGACCAACCGGCACACTTGGCCAGAAATCAGAAAAAACTTGAGGCCAAGGCTCTCGTGCCACCTGCCCGGATTGTAGGGAGAATCGCCGTAAATTCAATGCCGCTTGGAACGTAGGAGTGATTGCTGGGCGCCAAACAGGACCGCTCTGGCCGCCCGTCGTGAGCCCGATTTAGACCTGCAAAATCGCTGCGACACGACCGCTTGCGCCTTGACACGCCTCGTAAGAAGACTTTAGGAAACGCTCGTTTCGTGATGAGCTAACTTGGACGGTCCTGCCGCAGGGCGGGCGTTAGCTTACGTTTGACGAAAGTTGGCACAGATAAACTGACTGCGTTGAAAACGAGCCCGATCAGGTCAGCCCCAGCCCCATGAAGGGCATGTAGCGATGGCAAAACGAGCAAGAGGAAACGGGAAGTCCCTGGTCATCGTGGAGTCGCCAGCCAAGGCGCGCACGATTTCCAAGTTCCTGGGTAGCGATTTCACCGTCGAGGCGAGCATTGGCCACATCCGCGACCTCCCCCAGGGGTCCAAGGAGATGCCGGCGCAGTACAAGGGGGAAAAGTGGGCCTACCTGGGTGTCAATGTGGACGAAGGTTTTGCCCCCGTCTATATCGTTCCGTCGGAAAAGAAACAGCAAGTCAACAAGCTCAAGCAACTGCTAAAGGAGTCCAAGGAACTCTTCCTGGCGACCGACGAAGACCGCGAGGGGGAAGCGATCAGTTGGCACTTGTGCGAAGTGCTCAAGCCCAAGATTCCGGTCCATCGGCTGGTGTTCCACGAGATTACGGAAGAGGCCATTACCGAGGCGCTTGCCAATCCCCGCGACATCGACGACGCGCTGGTCAAGGCCCAGGAGACGCGGCGCATTCTCGATCGGCTGTATGGCTACGAGGTGTCGCAGCTGCTGTGGCGAAAAATTGGCCCTAAGCTCTCGGCCGGCCGGGTGCAAAGCGTGGCCGTGCGGCTGATCGTCGAGCGCGAGCGGCAGCGGATGGCGTTTGTCTCGGCCAGCTACTGGGACCTGATCGCCCGGTTTGCGACCGCGGACGACAAGGAGTTTGAAGCGGAGCTCGTCTCCGTGGATGGCCGCCGCGTGCCGGTTGGCAAGGACTTTGACAGCACTACAGGGAAGATCAAGGATCCGCAGCTTCTGCTGCTGGATGAAGCGGGGGCCAAGGCGCTGGCCGAGCGGCTGGCGGTCGCCGAGTTCAAGGTCTCCGCGCTGGAGGACAAACCTTATACACGCTCGCCCGCAGCGCCGTTCACGACCAGTACGCTCCAGCAGGAAGCCAACCGCAAGCTGGGCTTTACCGCGCGGCACACGATGAGCGTCGCCCAGAGCTTGTATGAGAACGGCTACATCACGTACATGCGTACCGATTCGACGAACCTGGCGCAGGTCGCGGTGGCTGCCGCCCGTGACCTGGTGCAGGCGGAATACGGGTCGCAGTTCTTGCCCGGCGAACCACGGGTCTACCGTTCCAAGGTCAAGAACGCCCAGGAAGCGCACGAGGCGATCCGCCCCGCCGGCCATCCCTTCAAGCTCCCCGAAGCTCTCAAAAGCGAGCTTAGCTACGACCAGTTCCGCGTATTCGACCTGATTTGGAAGCGGACGATCGCCAGCCAGATGTCCGACGCCACCGGGCACAACATCACGCTCTCAATCGAAGGAGGCGGCGCCGTATTTCAAGTCACCGGCAAGACCATCGACTTCGCCGGTTTTTTGCGGGCCTATGTGGAGGGCTCTGATGACCCCGAAGCGGAGCTGGCCAACCAGGAGCGGCTGCTCCCCTCCTTGTCGGTCGGCGATCCACTGAAGGCATCCGAGCTGCTGCCCAAAGGGCACACCACGCAGCCGCCGGCACGCTACAGCGAGGCATCGCTGACCGCCGACCTGGAAAGCAAGGGAATCGGCCGGCCCAGCACGTACGCCTCGATCATCGACACCATCCTTCAGCGCAAATACGTCTTCAAAAAGGGAAACGCTCTCGTCCCCACTTGGATTGCGTTTTCCGTCTGCCGGTTGATGGAATTGCACCTGTCCACGCTTGTGGACTATGAATTCACGGCTCAGATGGAGGATTTGCTGGATGCCATCAGCCGCCGCGAGGCCGAGTATCTCGACTATCTTCGCGACTTTTACTTCGGCGACGGCAAGGAGGGGCTCAAGCCGCAGCTCGAATCGAAAATCCAGGAGATCGATCCGCGTGAGATGAGTCGCTTCTCGCTGGGCAAGCCCAAAGAAGGTCCGCATAAAAAGGAAGTGATCGTCCGCGTCGGCAAATACGGCCCCTTTCTCGAACAAGGGGACCGCAAGGCGAGCATTCCCGAAGACATGCCCCCCGATGAGCTGACGCTGGGCAAGGCGCTGGAGCTGCTCGACCATGCCGCGGTAGGGGACGAACCGATCGGGCAGGACCCGGCGACGGGCAAGCCGGTGTATCTCAAGACCGGCCGCTTTGGTCCCTACGTGCAGCTCGGCGAGAACGACGACGAGGAAAAAAAATATGCGTCACTGATGCCGGGAATGCCGCCGACCGAGGTCAAGCTCGACATGGCGCTGAAACTTCTCGCGTTCCCGCGAAATCTCGGTGCGCATCCGCAGTCCGGCGAAGCGGTGCTGGTAAAGCGGGGCCGGTTTGGTCCCTACGTGGAGTGCGTCTCCGAAACGCGCTCGCTGCCGCGCGACATTTCGCCGCTGGAGGTGACCTTCGAGCAGGCGGTGGAACTGCTCGCCCAGCCTAAGGCCAAAGGCCGCGGCCGGGCGGCGCCCAAAGAGCCGCTGAAGACCTTTGACAAGTCGCCAGTCACCGACAAGCCGATCCATCTTCTCGACGGCCGCTACGGCGCCTATGTCACCGACGGCGTGACCAACGCTTCGCTGCCGCGGGACGTTTCCCCCGACGCGATCACGTTCCAGCAGGCCGTCGATCTGCTCGCCGAGCGGGCGGCGCGCGTCGCAGCCGGCGGCGGCAGTCCCATGCGGCGCGGGGGTCGAGCGACGGGAAAACGGGCCGCTCCCAAGTCCGACGGCAACAGCCAACCCAAATCCAAAACCGGCAAGCGCACGGCTCGCAACGGCAAGGCAGGCCAACGGACGGACGAAGCGCCGTTTTGAGTGGCCTGGTTTGACGCCTATTTGCCCAGCGCCAAGGCATACGCCGTCGCGTGCGTGCGACAGTGGGAGATGCTGATCAGCATCTGCGCAATTCCCAATTGCTCGCACACGTCCCGCGCGCCGCCGGCCAGCGCGATCCGCGGCCGACCGCCGAATTCGTTGCGGACCTCGATGTCCTGCCAACTGATGCCGCGAGTCCAGCCGGTGCCCAGGGCCTTGAGGACCGCCTCTTTGGCGGCAAAGCGCCCCGCATAGTGCTGGGTCGCCGCCTTGCGGGCGCTGCAGTATTCAATTTCATGCGGCGTAAAGACCCGCATCAAAAACAGCTCGCCGTGCCGCTCGATCATCTGGGCGATGCGGAGGCATTCGATGATATCGGTGCCGATGCCGATGACGTGCATGCGGAAGGGTTCAGGGTTCAGGATTCAGATCGTTGCGCCTTGGCGGGTATACTTAAGCGTAGCTACCAGGCGGTCCATTACGAAGTAGCCACGCGATAGCAGTTCACGACAAGATACTGCCGACGAGGACGAGCATGCTTTCCCTGAACCCTGAACCCTGAACCCGCTCACCCTCCCATGTTCGAACGCCGCTCCCTCCGCTGGCCGATCACGCTGGGCGTGATCATGATCGTGCTGATCGTGCTGCTGCTGGTCGGCTGGGTGCTGTTGTCGATTTTTGGCTTGAGCTTCACCGAGGGCTTTGCCGGGCTCTACTGGACCCTGCTGGCGGTCGGTGCCGTCTTCCTCGTCTTCGTCCTGGTCGGCGTCGTGATGTACCTCACGTTATCGATCAAGGCTATCAACCTCGGCCGCCGCCAGTCGAACTTTATCGACAGCGTGACCCACGAGCTGAAATCGCCCATCGCGTCGTTGAAGCTCTATCTCCAAACGCTCGATCGGCATCGCGTCAGCCCCGAGGAGCAGGTCTCGTTTTGCAAGTTCATGCTGGAGGACGTGGAGCGGCTGGACACCCTGATCAACCACTTGCTCGATGCCGCCAGGCTCGACAAGCAGCAGCCGGCCGTCGAGCCGGAGGACGTCGAGCTGGCCGAAGTGCTGCGCCGCTGCGCCGACGAAGTTTGCTTGCGTTACCAGGTGACGGCCGAGGTTGTGCGCCTCGATTTGCAGCCCTGCATCGTGCGTTCGACGCCGGTCGACTTGTCGCTGATCTTCCGCAATCTGATCGATAACGCGGTCAAGTACGCCGCGGATGACGACCCGCAGGTCGTGGTGACGCTGCGGGCGGCGCGGCAGGGAACGGTCGTGGTGCGGATTGAGGACAACGGCCGCGGCATTTCTCCCGCGCAGCGGCGGAACATATTCGGACGGTTCGTGCGGCTCGGTTCGGAGTTGGAGCGGGACAAGCCGGGGACCGGCCTGGGCCTGTACATCGTCCGCACGCTCATTGAGCGCCTGCACGGCCGGATCCGCGTCCGCGACCGCGACGGCGGCACGGGGTCGGTGTTCGAAGTGGAATTGCCGGGCGTGGCGGCGCCGGTGGCGGATGCCAAAAAAGAGCCACGCTCGCCCGAAGCGGACGCGGCATAGTCACCTTTTCGATCTTAAGGGCGTTCACGACCCCGCCGCCCCTTTCTTCTCCACGTTTTGCAGCCGCTGCTCTAGCTCCTGGTTCTTCTTCCGCAGCGCTTCCAGCTCCTGTCGCAGTTCCTCGCTGCTTCGCCCCTTCTGTCGCAGCTTCTCGATCGCCTCGTCGATCTGGTTGATCGTCCGCAGGTGCTCCTCCTTGCCGCGGCGGGCTTGCAGCGCCGCAATGGCCGAGTCATCCCCCACGGCAGCAACGGCGTCGATCGCAGCCCGCCGGACCTGCGCCCGGTCGTTGTCCAGCTGCCGCACCAGCTGCTCGCGCGCTTGTGGATCGTCGGGCTTGAGCCTGGCGAGTGCCGCCAGGACCGCCACACGCCGCTGCGGGCTTTGCGGCTCCTTGAGCATGTTGCTGAGCTGCTGCGCGACGGATGCGTCCTTGAGCTCAATCAAGCCATCGCAGGCCGCTCGCAGAATCACCTCGTCGTGGCTCGGCTGCGTTAGCGCCGCCAGCAGTAACTCGCGAGACTTGTCACGGTCGATCTTGACCAGGGTCCGCAGCGCTTCTGCCACTGCAAAATACGATGGGTCCTTGGCAATCACCTCGCGGATTGCCGAGCGGCATTCGTCGTGGGCAAAATTGCCCAGCCCGCTGATCGCTTCCCGGCGGACGAATGACTTCGGATCACTTTTGGCCGATTGGACGAGCGCCGTCCGCGACGCGTCGGCATTGGTCCTGGCCAGGACCTTGGCCGCTTCCTGCCGCACGCCCCAAAACGCATCGCCGCGCAGCGCCTGCGAAAGCGCGGCGACAACGTCGGCCTGGTCCTTGAACTCGTTCAAACCTTGCACCGCCTCCACGCGGGCGATGACGTGTTTGTCGCTCGCCAGTTGATCGAGCAGCTCTTCCTTACTCTTGGCAAATCTCAGCTTCTTGAGAATCCAGTCCTGCGGATCAAAGCAGACCCGCGTGGGCCGCTCGGCCGATTCAAAGTGATATGTCTCCTCAGCCTTGGAAATCTGGATGCGCTTTATCGCACTGGTGGAAGTGCCGCTGGCGATCTCGATATCGGCCGAAGTGCGGAACAGCGGCGTCAGCTCATCTACCCTCTGCGTCTGCTTCACGACCACGCGCACGGTCTTGGCCGTCGAGTCCCAATCCCAGGAGACAGTGAACTCGGGATGACCGCCGCGGTAGAGCCACTGGTCGAAGAACCAGTTCATCCCCTGCCCGGTGGCATCCTCGATGGCGATACGCAGGTCGGCGGTCTCCACCACGCGGTGGCGATTGACCTCCGCATAGCGCTTGATCGAGCGCCAGAACCGATCGTCTCCCAACTCGAACCGCAGCATATGCAGCACGCGGCCCCCCTTGGGATAGGCGTGGCTGTCGAAGACGTTGATCGGGCTGTCGTAACGGTAATTGACGATGCTGCGACGATAACGGGCGTCTTCGCCGAAGTAGCTTTCCGCTTCGCGATAACGGTCCCAGGCCGCCTCGTCCCAGCCTTCGTCATGCTCGGTCCAGAGCGTGGCGAAGTAGGTGGCAAAGCTCTCGTTGAGCCAGATTTCCCCCCAGTCCTTGCAGGTGAGCAGATCGCCCCACCACTGATGCGCCAGCTCGTGGGCCACGAGGTTCGTGCTCGACACGTCGTGGTGCGCCCGCTCGTCGTGGAGCGTATTGAGGTTGAGCGTGGTGGCCGACGTGTGCTCCATGCCCCCCCACTCGTACTCGTCCACGCAGATCTGAGCGTATTTGGGCCACGGATAACGCACGCCGATCTTTTCCGAAAAATACCGCACCATGGCCGGAGTCTTTTCGAAGCTCCGCGGCGCATCGGCCAGCAGGCCTCGCGGCACGTATGACAGAACGGGGATGTTGTCCCACGACTGCTCGAGCACCTCGAAGTCTCCGGCGACGATGGAGAGCAGGTACGGCACGTGCGATTGCGCTTGCACCCAGTGCCAGGCGACCTTGCCGTCGTCTAGTGGCACTTGCGACTTAAGCGCGCCATTGGAGAGAACGACGTAGTCCTTGGGAACCGTCGCCACGATCTCACTCGTCAAGCGGTCGTTCGGCGAATCGAAGCACGGGAACCAGTAGCGGGCATATTCCGGCTCGCTCTGGGTCCAGACCATCCGGGGTTGATTGGGCTCGCTTTCATCGGGCACGACAAAGTGAAAGCCGTGGCGCGGCTTTTGAATCGTGTACTCAATCGACAGCAGCAGCTTCTTCCCCGCGGGAATCTCTCGGCCCAGTTCCAGCGTAAGCTGATCTCCTTGCTGCCGGTGGCTAAGTGCGGCGGCAGCGTCCTTGTCATCCACCGCCAGCAGGTCAGCCCGCTTGACGTTCATGTCGGCGGCGTCGAGCGTGATGGCCGAGCGTGACGACAGCAGCTCGAGCGTGTGCACCGCCTTGGCTAGAATCTCCTGCTTGTCCCAGTCGAAGTGAAATTCCAGCTTCACATGCTGCTGATCGATCGCGCGGCTGCGGACGCTGCGCGGCGGCTGATTAAACGGCCCGCCGCGCGATTGTGCGTCTGCTGTGCCGGCTGCAAACACCGGCAAGAAGAAGCAGGAGATCAATGCATACAGCCAACACCCGAACCGACCAGAAGTAGGAATCATCGAGAAAGATCCGTAGCAACAGAGTTTCTTCAGACTGCGCCAACCGACCAGTTTCCCCAGAATACGTTCAATCCGCCGCCGGCAGAAGCATCTGGAACGAAAGTTGCCCTAAACTCAGCCTGGACGCCGGGCGAGAGAGGTGCCTGCATCGGCCCTTTTATTGGCCGAGTGCCGACCGCCGGCGCGTCCATAGGATAGACTTAAAGGGCGATCGCTCGGGGTGCGGACACTCACAGCCATTGCATTAATTAGGGAGAAGGGCCATGACACGAATTCATCGCACGTTCATTACTGTCACAGCGCTGGCCTTAGCCGCAACGGTATTTTGTGGAGAAAGCCGCGCCTTCTGGGGGCACCGCCGCGTGGTGACTTCGTATTCGGTACCGTCGGTCCCCGTTTATTCGCCACCGGTCGTCGTTGAGAGGCCGATCGTAGTCGCGCCGGCGTTTTCGACTCCTGTAGTCGTTTCGCGTCCGATTGTTACCGCACCTGTTGTCACCGAGTCCGTGGTCGTGTCGCGGCCGGTGGTTTCAGCTCCTGTAGTTGTGGCCTCGCCGGTAGTCATGTCGCGGCCCGTGATCCGGCGCGCGCCCGCAGTCTACTCGTTCATGCCAGCAGCGCCAGTCGTCGTATCGCGCCCCGTTGTGGTCGCCCCAACTACCACGTACTACGCTCCGGCCGTGGTGACGCCAGCGCCTGTGATCTTGCCGTGAATCAGGATCAAGGCCTGACCAACGCAGGGGCCGAGCGTCACTCGCCAGGCTGCCGCCCCGCTCATTCAGGCTCCGCTGGCTGAGGTTACCTTTGCTGGCTGCTTCACCGTCAGCACGGGGCAGTCCGCCCGTCGCACGACCGCTTCGGCAACGCTACCCATCAGCAGCCGCGTAATTCCTCGCCGGCCGTGCGTCCCCATGACGATCAAATCCACGTCGTCGGACTCCGCCGCGCGAATGATCGCGTCCGCCGGGTCGCCCGCCAGCAGCCGATGCACCACGGGAATGCTCGCGTCCTTGGGCACGATCTTGTTGAGCCGCTCCAGCAGCTCCTGCGTCGGGGGCTCCGGAACCGCATAGATGTATTCCCCCCCGCCCGTCGTCAGCGGCACCGTCTCGATGTGAATAATCACCAGCGTCGCCCCCGTGTCGCGAGCCAGCACGCTCGCCCAGGCCAGCGCCGCATCGCTGCTTTCCGAAAAATCGACCGGAACCAGAATTTTGTCCGCTTTCATGGCAGTTCCCTCCAGGGTAGTTATGGGACGCCTGAACTTTCGCGATTGACCTGTCGCCCTTGGCAGGCAATCACTCTCCCTTCATTTTATGACGCTCATGGCCCGCCGGGAATCAATACAGCCGACCCAAAGCAGCAGACGCTCGCTGGCCGCTTGACGCTGCCCAGTCACTTGGGTCCACTTGGCCGCCATGCGCGGTGAAACGGTCTATTTCTATGCTTTCGACGTCGCCAACGAAATTGCGACGCACGCGGTCGTTGCCTTCACCGCGGGGGAAACGATCCCCTTCGAACTGCGCACCGACCACACGGTCCCCAAGGACGTCCCGCTCTACCAGCCGCTGACGCTGGCGCTGACCAGCCGTAAGCCCCGCTGCGGCGGCTGCGACGTGCGCGTGGTCATCCGCGTTTACGAAGTGGGCGTGATCAACGTCGTCATGCGCGTCCCGTTTGACGTGCCCGAGCTGGGCTCGCTCCACCCGCACCATCGGCCGCGACTGGAGTCCGGTGAGACGTTCGACGAGTTTGCCCACGATCTGTGCCGCGAAGTGATCGAGAGCCTCGGCGACGCCATCATTCGCGGCTCCGAGCCGACGCAGCCCGAGGCATATACCGTCTTCTGCGTCACTGACTTAGGCGGAAATCGCGACGTGAACGCCTGGTTTGCGCTCCATCGTCGGAAAGTCGCCGGACTGCTCACCGAAACGCCCCCCCAGCGCCTGAGCGACCAGCAGGTCGAGGAATCGCTCCGCATTTGCCGCTCCTTCTCCGACGCAGACCTGGTGGTCATGGATTGGGACTCCTCGCTGGTCGTCGAGCTGGACGGTTATGCCGAGGACGTCCTGTACGTCCTGGAGCTGGCCAACCTCCAGCTCGAGGAGTTCCGCGTCATGGACCGGCGTCTGGACTCGCACCTGGAGCGGGCCTACCGCGACCTGGAGCGGCGCCGGTCGGCAATCTTCGGCGCGCCAACGTCGATGCTCAAATGGCTGCGGCGATTTCGCTTCGACGTCACCAAGCTGGCCGATGAGGTCAGCCACATCACCAAATTCTTCGGCGACTGGCACATGGCCCGCGTCTACCTGGGAGCCTCCGAGCGGTTCCACCTCGGCCAGTGGCAGCAGAGCATCGAAAAGCGGCTCTCACAGCTCGACCAGGTCTACCAGCTCATCCAGTCCGACATTTACGAGCGAAGGATGCTGTGGCTGGAAGTGGCGATCGTCGTGCTGTTCATCGTGGACCTGGTGGCGCTGTTTTTTTGGAAGGCATAGTGCCTCGACCAGCGAAGCCTATAAGGCCACCACCACCGTCTTCGTCTCCGTGTACGCCTTCAGCCCTTCCTCCCCTAGCTCGCGGCCCTGGCCGGACATCTTGAAGCCGCCGAAGGGGGCGGCGGCGTCGAACACGTCGTAGCAGTTGATCCACACCGTGCCGGCTTTGAGCTTCTTGGCCAGGTAGTGTGCCTTGCCCACGTCCCGCGTCCAGACCGCGGCAGCCAGGCCGTAGAAGGTGTTGTTGGCGCGGGTCAGGATATCGTCGGTGTCTTTGAACTTGAGAACCGACATGACCGGGCCAAAAATCTCGTCCTTGGCGATTTCCATTTCGTCTTTGACGCCGGAAAACAGCGTCGGCTGCACGTAGTACCCTTTGTCGCCGAAGCGACTGCCGCCGGTCACCATGGTCGCGCCCGACTTTTTCCCCAGGTCGATGTACTTCATGATTTTGTCAAACTGGGCCTTATCGACCTGCGGCCCCTGCTCCGTCTTCGGGTCGAGCGGATCGCCCAGCTTCCGCGTCTTGTTCATCGATGCCACCTTATCGATGAACTTGTCGTGGATCTTCTCCTCGACGAAAACGCGGCTGCCGGCGCAGCAGCATTGCCCCTGGTTGAAGTACAGACCGAAATGTGCCCCGGCCGCTGCCGCGTCGAGGTCGCTGTCGGCATAGATGATGTTCGGGCTTTTGCCGCCGAGCTCGAATGTCAACCGCTTCAGCGTCTGCGACGCTTCCTTCATGATGATCTGGGCCGTCGTGTGCTCGCCGGTGAAAGCCACCTTGTCAATGCCCGGGTGCTTGACGATCGCCGCGCCGGCGGTCGGTCCGTAACCGGGGACGACGTTGATCACGCCGTCTGGGATTCCCGCCTTTTGGGCCAGTCGCGCCATGCGGAGGCAGGTCAGCGGCGTCTGCTCGGCCGGCTTCATGACAATCGTGCAGCCGGCGGCCAGTGCAGGCCCCCACTTCCAGGCGACCATCAGCATTGGGAAATTCCAGGGAATGATCTGGCCCACGACGCCGACCGGCTCCTTGCGGGTGTACGTGAAGTAATTGCCGCGGACCGGAATCGTCTGGCCGTGGATCTTGTCGGCATAGCCGGCGTAATAGCGGAGGCAGTCGATGGTGAGCACGAGGTCAGCGGCGCGGGCGTCGCGGATCGGCTTGCCGTTGTCGAGCGATTCGAGAGCGGCCAGTTCGTCCGCGTCCTCCTCGATCAAGTCGGCCAGCTTGTTCATCAGGCGGCCGCGGTCGCGAGCGTCCATCTTGCTCCAGGGGCCCTCTTCGAACGCCTTGCGGGCGGCCTTTGCGGCCTGGTCCACGTCCGCCGCGTCCCCTTCCGCCACTTGGGCGATAACCTCTTCGGTGGCGGGGTTGATCGTATCGAAGGTCTTGCCGCTGACGCTGGGGCGCCACTGGCCGTCAATGAAGCACTGGGTCTGCTGGATCTGGGGTCGGCGAATGGCGGGGAGAGGCTCGGTAACGGTGGCCATGATCAGTCTCCTACTGTTTTTTGGGCGATGGATAGCCCCGGGTCAGGGAGTTCGTACGGGCAAACCGCCGTCGCCAGCAGGCGACTTGGGCATTGAAGCCCGCTTGAGCGGCGGCGACCTGCGAATGAAGCAATATCGGTCATATCAATTGTACCGGAGTCCGAATCGGACAAGCAATCGCGCTCACTTCAGGCGGCGACCGATCAATCGGCATTTGTACTTGCGCTCATTTTCTCATGCTTTCACAATCGTCGCGGCGGTGTTAAACTTTGCGCGATCGTTACCACGCGATCGGGCGAACGCGGGTCAGCGCGCAATCGCCGGCGGGTCGTCGGTTGATCCCAAGTTGCCGCCGGCTCGATCCGATGTACATCACCGAGGACGGCTGACATCCAGTCGGCTGTCTGGACGGGAGTCCGCAACCACGCATCCTGATGTGCCAACTGGCGGTCGCGGCGCTAGTTTCACCAGCATAGCGGTCCTCTTCTTCGGAATGGCCACTGACTGCCCCCAGTGCCACCAGGGAGAGGACCGCTTTTTTTGCGCGCTGGCGCTGGCCCCTTCTTCTGGGCCGCGACGGGGGTTTGCGTTACCCGGCAGGCTTCATTAGGCTGGCAGTCGGTATTCGATTGTGCCTGCGTCTCGGGGAGCTGAGCGAATGTCCGCCCGATGGCTTGTGCGTCCGCTGTGCCTATCCTTCTTGGTGATTGCTGTGGTGCTTTGCGGCTGCCCGTCGTCGTCCCCCACGGTTACCGGTGGCAGCGGAGGCTCCGGCACCGGCGGAACCGCCGCCAAAGGGCCCGAGGCGCCGATCACGGTCACTTCTGGAAAGTGGCGGCTGGGATTCGATCAGGCGGGCGCTCTGGCCAGTTACGAGATTCTTACTCCCGCCCCCGATTCGGGCGAAGTGAACGAGGCCAAAAAGCTTGAAATATTTCCGGGTGTCAAATCGGGCAAAGCAGCGGCGGCCACCACAGTCACTGCCGACTCCTGGACCACAACTTTTGATCCGGCCGGGCATCTGACGACCGTGGTCCTGGGGCCGGCCGGCAGCGACGCCGATCTGGCAGCGCTCGTCGAGATCAAGACCATCCAGAAGCTCGTCGCCGATAAGCGCGAGGTCACGGACGAGGGAATGAAATCGGTCGCCAAAATGCCGGCACTAAGGACGCTCGACGTGTCGGTTAGCGGCATTAAGGATGCGGGCCTGGCCCACCTCAGGGGAGCGCCAAAGCTGGAGGACATTACGCTGAAAAAATGCGACATTACGGCCGAAGGAATCAAGCACCTGGCGGAGATCAAGACGCTCAAGCGCATTCGGGCTGCCAACACCAATTTTGATGACAAGTGCCTGGGGGCGATTGCCGGAATGTCGCAACTGGAGCTGTTGGACCTTCAGGATTGCAATCGCGTCACGGAATCAGGCTTGGCCGTCCTGGACAAATTCAAAAACCTTCGCACTCTGCGGCTGTGGGGAAAAACAATCACTGATTCGGTGCTGGCCAATATCGAGGGTGCCAAAAACCTCCGGTCGCTTTCGCTCGAGCAGAGTGCCGTTGGAGCGGATGGCCTGGCGCATATTGCCGGCTTGACCGAGCTGACGGAGCTACGGCTGTTCGGATCAGACGTGAACGGCGCTGCGCTGGAGCATCTCAAAGGCCTTACCAAGCTGACGACGCTCGATCTGCGCAACACGGGAGCCAACAACAAGGGAATGGCTCACTTGTCTGGCCTGACTTCGCTCAAAGTGCTCGACCTGTCGGAAGGGACGCCCGTTGGCGACACCGGGATGGCCGAACTGGCGAAACTGACGGGACTCGAGGACCTCAACTTGTGGCTTTCCCAGGTAAGGGATGGGGGGCTCAAGCACATCGGCCAAATGAAGCGCCTCAAGCGACTGAATCTCGACAAGTGCCGTGTTTCCGACGCGGGGCTGGCCGAGCTCTCTGGACTAACGGAACTAGAGTACCTTCATTTGGGAAATACGGAAATTTCGGATGCCGGCCTGGAAAACCTGTCCGAAATGAAGGGCCTCAGGGAGCTGGTCGTCACTTTTTGTCCGATGATTACGGAAGAGGGCGTAAAAAAGCTTCAAGAGAAGCTTCCCGGACTGACCAAGGTGACGCGCTAGCTCCGCGTGCGGCCGTGCGAACTTTATCTGCTCCGCCATCCATGGCTCCAGGCGCACCGCCGCGAGATGCCCTGCTCGAGTTGAGCGCGGCGGAGCTCGCGCGGCGCATTCATAGCGGCGAAACCTCGTCTGCCGAAGTCGTGGAAAGCTACCTCGCGCGCATTGCCGAGGTCGAACCAAAAATCCACGCCGTGGCGGTCCCGCTATTCGACCAGGCGCGGCAGGAGGCGCAGCAGGCCGATGCCCGCCGCGCCCGCGGCCAGGAGCTGCCGCCGCTGCACGGCGTGCCGATCACGGTCAAAGAATGCTTCTACCTGGCCGGCACCCC